>NZ_CAUTSL010000020.1:0-38598 GCF_963540955.1 Actinomyces bouchesdurhonensis | reverse complement strand
GACCATGCCGGCGGACCAGACGACCACGTCGCTCATCGGGGACCTTTCAGTGGGGGACGCTGACTAACAGTGTAGAAGCGGGGGTGGGAGCAGCCGCCCGAGGGTGGGCGTGAGCTGCGACTACGACAGGGACAGGGCGGCCAGCGCTGCCGCGGCCACCGCGTCGTCGGCCTCGCGCGGCAGGTCGTGCAGGCCGGGGGCCAGCTCGCCCGCGCAGGTGAGGAGCTCGCGCAGGGACGCCAGCTGCACGCCGAAGCTCATGTCCATGATCTCGATGGGGTTTCCCTCGCCCGCCGTGTAGTTGATGCCCTCCCCGCGCTCGAGGACGCGCAGCGTCTTGCCGGAGGGGCTGGTCAGGGTCTGCACGTGGGGATCGCCCGACTCGGCCATGACCCAGGAGGCGGCCACGGCCTCGTCGATGGACACCTCCCCGTCGACGCCGCCGGCGACCGTGACGATCGCGCCGCCCGGCGCCGCCTCCAGCGCGCTCAGCGGGATCGTCGAGCGCTCGCCCGTCGCGGAGATCAGCATGCCGGCGCTCGCGGCTGCCTCCTGCAGTGAGGACACGGCGAACCCGTCCATTGACGCCTGCAGGGCGCGCACGGGGTCCAGCTCCACGACGGTCACGCGGGCGCCGAGCGCCGCGCCGAAACGCGCGCAGCCGCGCCCCACGTCGCCGTAGCCGATGACGACGACGCGCATGCCCGCCACGGGCGCGCCGACGCCGCGCGGGTCGACCAGGTCGAGGATCGTCGTCCAACACGACTGGCCCGTCCCGTAGGCGTTGTCGAACAGGGTCTTCGAGCGCGCGTCGTTCGCGGCCAGGACCGGAATGCGCAGGTCGAAAGAGCGCAGGGGGCGCAGCCCCGAGGTGGTCTCCTCCGCCGCGCCGACCAGCGCGTCCAGGACCCCCGGGCAGGCCTCCGTATCGTGCGCGAGGCGGATCAGGTGGGAGCCGTCGTCCAGTAGGAATTCGTTGCGCTGGGCCAAAAACTCGCGCGCGAGTTCCCACTCGCGTTCGCGGGAGGCGCTCGAGTCCGCGAACACTGGGATGCCGACGTTGCGCAGCCGGGCCGCGACGTCCTCGCGGGTTTCCGATGCCCAGCCGAAGACACTCACGCGCGCCCCGGCCTCGGCGAGCATGAGGGCCAGCGCTGCGGTCTTCGGCTCCAGGACGAGGGAAACCCCCACGCTCCGGCCCGCAACCAGGGGGGCCAGCGCCCGGGCCGCCGCCTCGGTGACGGGCATGTGGGCGCGCGCCCACTCGATGCGCCCCTCGTCGCCGGGGCCCGTGATGGTGCGCCCGTCGGGGGCGACGACCGCGCGGAAGGTGCCTCCCGGCGCCAGGACCGTGATCGCCCCGGGCGTGGGGGCCGCGTCCTCCTCGAGCGCGAAGACGACAGGGGACGAGGCCGGGGTCCCCGCAGCGCCCGACAGCGGGCGCACGTGGGCGCCGAACGCGCGCAGCAGTGCGGTGAGCGTCGGGTCATCCGTCGCGAAGGAACGCCCCGCGATGAGCATGTTCGTGGCCCGCGCGTAGGCGCGTAGCAGCAGCTGGGCGGCGAGGGGATCCAGGGCGCGGTTCATG
Organism: Actinomyces bouchesdurhonensis; assembly: GCF_963540955.1. Lineage (NCBI taxonomy): Bacteria > Bacillati > Actinomycetota > Actinomycetes > Actinomycetales > Actinomycetaceae > Actinomyces > Actinomyces bouchesdurhonensis. The sequence goes on along the minus strand of NZ_CAUTSL010000020.1, from coordinate 37,010 downwards.
CGTCAAACGTAGCAACTGCGGCGTCGATGTCGGGGATGAGCCAGGGGGCGACCAGGGCGGTCCCTCATAGAAACGCGCGGGGCTGCGGGCCTATCGTTCACACATGACACACGACACGGCGGGCCTGGTGACCCGAGCACTGACGAAGACATACATGCGTGGGAATACTCCCGTCCACGCCCTGGCAGGCGTCGACCTGACCCTCCCGCAGGGCACGCAGGTGGCGATCATGGGCCCCTCGGGCTCCGGCAAGACGACGCTCCTGCACTGCCTCGCGGGCGTGCTGCGCCCCAGCTCCGGGTCGATCACGCTCGACGGCGAGGAAATGACGACCATGTCGGAGCGAGCCTTGTCCACCCTGCGCTTGCGCCGCTTCGGCTTCGTGTTCCAGGACGGCCAGCTCCTGCCCGAGCTGCCCACGGAAGAAAACATCGCGATGCCCCTCATGCTCGCTGGCACGCCAAAGACTCAGGCGCTCGCCCGCGCCCGCGAGATCCTCGCGAACCTCGGCCTCGACGGCGCCGGCCCCTACCGCCCCGGCCAGCTCTCGGGCGGCCAGGCCCAGCGCGTCGCGATCGGGCGCGCGCTCGCCACCAATCCTTCGGTGATTTTTGCGGACGAGCCCACGGGCGCCCTCGACCAGGCAACCGGCGGTGAGGTCATGTCCCTCCTGACGAGCGCCTGCGCCTCCACGGGAGCGTCCCTGGTCCTCGTCACCCACGACCCCGCGGTGGCCGCGCGCCTGCCGCACACGATCCACGTGCGCGACGGCCGCATCTCTCTTGAGGGACGAGGCAGTGGCGCGGCGGGTCAGGGGGTGGCCCGATGAGCGCCGTGCGCACAGCCGCCGGGGCGCTCCTGCGCTCACGCGACCGGGCGACATCCGTCCTCACGGTCGCCGCGTTTGCGCTCCCGCACGCGTTCCTGCTCGCGGTCACGGGCGGCGTCATGGCTTTCGGGTCGCGGGCGGCCGTTGCCGCGACGTCGGCCACGGGCGACGACCCCTCGAGCCTCGACGGGATGGCGTCCTTCTACGTGATGCTCGCGTACTTCGCGGCGACCCTGCTCATCGTCCCCATCATCTCGATGGGGGCCGCGGCCGCACGCCTGGGCATGAGCCGGCGCGAGCGTGACCTCGCGGTCCTGCGCCTCGTCGGCCTGGCACCGGGAAAGACGAAGCTCGCCTGCATCCTCGAAACCAGCGCGTTCGCGGTCGTCGGCGTTGTCGTCGGCTCGGTCCTGTACGCGGTCACGCTGCCCGCCTGGGGCGCTCTGTCCTTCCAGGGCCGCCCCATGGGGGTCGGTGAAATGTGGGTGGGGGTCGTGGCCCTCCTCCTCGAGGGTATCGCCATGATCCTCCTGGCCGCCCTGTCCTCGTGGCTGGCCATGCGCAAGGTCGCGATCACGCCCCTGGGTGTCGCGCGCCGCAGCCAGGCGGGCCGCGTGAGCGCGGTCGGCCCGCTCCTCGGCCTGGTCCTCCTCGTCGTGTGGCTGACCGTCGGTGCCCTCGCGATGAACCTCGGCACCGCCATCGGCATGGCCGTGTTCATGGGCTTCATGGGCGCGATCTTCCTCATCATCAACCTGGTGGGCGTGTGGTCGATCAGCCTCATGGGCCGACTCATGGCCTCCATGGCGCGCACCCCCCAGATGATGGTGGCGGGGCGTCGCATGGCCGACGATCCGCGCGCCGTGTGGCGCTCCTTCGGGGCGGTTGCCCTCGTTGGGTTCCTCGTCGGCATCATGTATCCGGCCACAAGCGCGATTTCGATGAGCGGGGATGGCATGGACGAGGTCGGGCGCATCGTCATCGGCGACATCAACAGGGGCATGATGCTCACCTTCGCGATCACCCTCGCCCTGGGTGCCGTGTCGACCGCAGTCAACCAGTCGATCCGCGTCCTCGACTCCGCCGACCAGGTACGGGCCCTGTCCTACATGGGCTCCCCGGACGGCTTCATGGACCGCAGCCGCCGACTCGAGGTCGCGATCCCCGCGTTCGTCATGATCGTCGGCTCAATGCTGCTCGGCATGGTGTTCCTGTCGCCGCTGCTCGCGGCTGACGGAGCCAAGGGGGTCCTCGTCGCCCTCGCCTCGGCGATTGTGGGCGTGCTCCTCATCGTTGCCGCCTCCGAGGCGACCATGCCGCTGCGCCGCCGCATCCTCGCCAGCGTGCGCGAGGGATGAGAGTAGCGCGGGGACTCCTCAACGAGAACATCCTTTCCCCCTGTCCGCGCCCGGAGCCGTGAGGTCGCCGCGGCCTCGTCGCAGGTCGCGCGCACCCGGGTCCCCGGTCGGGCACAATGGAGTCATGACGACCCCCACTGACCCCGCGCGTTACGCGGGCGCCGACCTGCGCCTGGCCGCCGTCGACATGGACGGCACCCTCCTGGACGACGACAAGAACTTCCCGCCCGGCATGGATGAGCTGCTCGACCAGATGGACGCGCGCGGCGTCACCTTCGCGCCCGCGTCCGGTCGCCAGGTGTGGACCCTCATCGACATGTTCCCCGGGCGCCCCGGCATGACCGTCATCGGCGAGAACGGCGGCATCGTCATGCGCGACGGCGTCGAGGTCTCCTCCCACCCCGTCGACACCCCCACCGTGCGTGAGGTCATCCGCCTCGTGCGTGAGGCCACCTCCGGGCCCGATGGGATCGACGGAGGCCTGGTCATGTGCGGCAAGCAATTCGCCTACGTCGAGCGCACCGACGAGGGCTTCGTCGAGGGCGTCATGCCCTACTACCACCGCACTAAGCGCGTCGAGGATCAGAGCGCCATCATCGACGCGATCGAGGCCGGGCAGATCGACGACGCGATCGTCAAGCTCGCTGTCTACGTCATCGGCCCGGTGGAGCCGCTCGCGCAGGCCACCCTGGCGAACTTCGCTGACACCCACCAGTACGCGATTTCCGGCGCGAACTGGGCTGACCTGCAGATTCGAGGCGTCGACAAGGGCAGCGCTGTGCGCGACCTGCAGAGGTTCCTCGGCGTCGAGCGCGCCCAGACCGCGGTCTTCGGCGACGCGGGCAATGACCTGTCGATGATGAGCGAGGGGGACCTGTCCTTCGCAATGGCCAACGCCTCCCAGGACGTCATCGAAGCCGCGCGCTTCGTCGCCCCCTCCAACAACGAGGCCGGGGTCGCCCAGGTGCTGCGCTCCCTCCTGAAGTAGCGCCCTTGCGCGGGTGAAGACTTACCGATAGTCTCAATTCTTGAAATTCTTGTCAGTTGGAGGACATCGTGAGCGCACCCGCAGGGCCGAACCAAGTACCCGGTCCCCACCAGGGATCTCCCCACAACATGGCGGCACCCGGTGGAGCGCAGGCTCGGCCGATGACCTCCCCGCTGACGTGGGACCGCGTGTCCCTGTGGTGCGGCATCGCCGGATTGATCGCCACAGCCATCATCTTCCTGATCGCGACGGTGCTTCGCGGAATTGCCGAGGGCCGCGGTCGAAGCAGCGCACTCCTCACGGGTGCCGACATCGCCGTGATGGCCTTGTTCCTGCCCCTGGCATTCCTCAGCATCGTGGGCGTCATTAGCGGCATCATCGGTCGTAAACAGGCCGTGACCCTGGAGCAGCGCGTGCGGGGTGCGCGCGGCATCCTCCTGAACATGGTCCCGTGGATCGTCGGTACCGCCGTGGTGAGCGCCCTCGTGATGGCTGCAGCCGCCCTCATGTCCGCCCTCCCGCTTCAGTGACAGTCAACGGAGGAAGCGGACACATCGCCATGTCTCACCAGTGTGCATACCCGGGTGCCCAGCAGGGCGCGGCCCCCTCTCGGGGTTTTGCGCCTGGCGGATACCCCTACCAGGTGTATTCGCAGGGCTACGCACCCTGGCCGCAGGGACCCGTGGCGATGCGGATCAACTGGCTGGGACTCCTCCTCAACGTGAGTCCATGGGTCACCCTTGCCGTCTTGTTCTTCATGCTCATGAATCTTGTCGGTTCATAGGGCCAATGCCCCAGTCAAGATTCCAATCCAGAAGGAGTTGACAATGAGTCAGCCGACGAACGGACCCGCCCAGAACTACCCATTCCAGCAGGGGCCTGCCCCGGCCTCGTATCCTGGCGTAGCGACGGGGAACGCGCCCGCGTGGCCTGTCGGTGCCCAGCAGGGCGCGGCCCCCTCTCGGGGTTTTGCGCCTGGCGGATACCCCAACCAGGTGTATTCGCAGGGCTACGCACCCTGGCCGCAGGGACCCGCGGCGATGCGGATCAACTGGATGTCCATCATCTGCGGGATCATCGGGTGGGTGATCATCGCCCTGACCGTTGTGGCCATGTGGGCGTCTCTCCACTCGGAATCGGTGATGGCCGATCCGAGCGGCGCGGACATCATCGGCTTCTACCCCCTCTTCGCGCTCGGCGCGCTGGGTCCCGCAAACATGATCGGCGGGATCATGGCGCTGGTGAGGATCGCGGAACGACCCAAGACATGGCGACTCAATTGGCTGGGACTGTCCCTCAACGCCAGCCCTTGGGTCATCCTGTTCGTCGTGGTCCCGCTGGTGTGCCTCGTGGTCCCGCTGGTGTCCTCCGGGTTGTTCGGTTGATACCTCAGCAATCCTGACTGATAAGGAGTTAATGATGAATCAGCCGACGAGCGGACCTGCCCAGAACTACCCATTCCAGCAGGGGCCTGCCCCGGCCTCGTATTCTGGCGTAGCGGCGCGGAACACGCCCGCCGGACCCGTCGGAGTCGCGCCGGGTACGCGTCCTACAGTTTTGGGACGCGTCTCCACAGTGTGCGGAATCGCCGCGTGGGTGGTGTTCGCCCTCTCAACAGTGCTCGGCATCCTCTCCTTTGCTACCTCCGCAACGTCATCGTTCGGGACGGGGGGCGGCGACGTCGCTTATACCTTCTCGGTTTTCTACTTCTTCAGCTGGTTCCTCCAGATTCCCCTCACCCTCCTCGGTTTCATCAGCGGCTTCATTGGAATTGGCGCGGCATACGCGCCAGAGCAGCGCCGGGCGAGCAAGAGGGGAATTTTCCTGAACCTGAGTCCGTGGGTGGTGGACACGATCATTTTCCTGGTGACGTTAATCCTCATCGCGAGTGACTTCTAACTGAGTCACCGGAAGCCACGTGATGCTTGAGTGGCGCGACGGCGAACCCGTTGCAGCTCACCGCGCACTCCAGCACAAAGATACGCAGCATAAACGGGTGGGCCGCGACGCATTCGGCGTCGCGGCCCACCCGTAACCGTGTTAGAGCATCAGCCCTCGAACGTCGCTTTCTCAGCTTCCGTGTCCGGAACGAAGGAGTCGGTGTCCAGATCAGCCCAGTACTCCTCGGCCCACGGATCCTCGATCGGCTGCGAACGCTTCCACAGGATGTAGCCAGCGCCGGCGGCCGCACCAACCAGGGCGGTCAGGCCGAAAGCGCGCAGGAAGCGGCACTTGCGGCGCTTACGCGTCGGCGTCGCCAGGGCGGCAGCCGAGACCTCAGAGGCGCGGCGAGCACGATCTGACAGGGAACCGCGAGCGGTCAGGGCGGCGCTCGCCTGGTTGACGGCGAGGGCGGCGCGCGGCAGGTAGTCATCCACCAGGTGTCCGCGGGCGTTCTCAATCGCGGGGCCGGCGTGCGCGGCGGCGGCCTGCGCGCGGGCGGCGGCGTTCTCGATGGCGGGGGTCGCGTGCTCAATCGCGTTCGTCAGGGCGGCCTGCGCGCGGGGCGCAGCCCAATCAACGCCCTGGTTCGCCAGATCGGCGGCCCGGACGGCAACCTTCCCGGCGTACACAGCGGCGGCGTCGCGAAGCTGCTCAGAGGTAGCGCGCAGCTTTTTTGCATCGAAAGAAGGCGAAGTAGCCATGATGTCTCCGATTCTGTCCACATTAACTGGGGCGCGGCCGCGCCACTCACTCCTATTGTGCTACATCCGCTTGTGATGTGCAGCCCACCCACCAGCGCGACCCGTGTGACGGACAGGAAACACCCAGGAAAAGATGCAACCATTAACCCCATGAAAGCTATTGTGCACACCACCGCCGGCGACATCACCGTCGAACTGTTCCCCAACCACGCCCCCAATACCGTCAACAACTTCGTGACCCTGGCCAAGGGCGAGCGCGAATGGGTCGACCCGAAGACCGGCCAGAAGACTTCCCGTCCCCTCTACGACGGCACTATCTTCCACCGCGTCATCCCGGGCTTCATGATCCAGGGCGGTGACCCCCTCGGCACCGGCACGGGCGGCCCCGGCTACCAGTTCAACGACGAGATTCACCCCGAACTGAACTTCAACGAGCCCTACCTGCTCGCCATGGCCAACGCCGGCAATCGCATGGGTAAGGGTACCAACGGCTCCCAGTTTTTCATCACCGTGGCCCCCACGCCGTGGCTGCTCGGCAACCACACCATTTTCGGTAAGGTCACCGACGAGGCCTCCAAGCGCGTCGTCGACGCCATCGCCACGACCCCCACGGGCGCGAACGATCGCCCCGTCACGGATCAGGTCATCAACTCGATCGAGATCGTCGACTGACCTTTTCTTCTCTTTTTCGACGAGGCTGGGGCCACCCCCGCTGCTGCGTGCAGTTGGCGGGGTGGGCGACCCCGGCCTCGTCCCTTATCCGCATGACGAAAGGGATTCTATGAGTATGCCGAGCTACGGCCAGCGCTCTGACCCGCGGGCCGCCCCCGACTGTCCGCGCCACCCGGGCGTGCGCAGCGTGGACTACTGCAAGCGCTGCAACCGTCCGATGTGCGTGGATTGTGCGATCCCCACCGAGGTCCGCTCCATCTGCGTGGATTGCGCGTCCCCGAAGCGCGGCTGGGCGCGCCGGGCGTCGCGGGTGGGCGCCGCGGGCGCGCCTGTTGTCACCTACTCGATGATGGCGATCTGTGTCCTCATGTATGTGGTGACCTCGGTGTCCCCGTCCCTCAAGGCCTCGCTCTCCCTGGTGCCCGCGACTCTCGCGTCTCACCCGTGGACGATCCTCACCGGCGCGTTCCTGCACGGTGGGTTGCTGCATATCCTGTTCAACATGCTGTCCCTGTACTGGGTGGGTCGCGCCATCGAGCCGGTCATGGGTCGGTGGCGCTTCCTGACGCTCTACTTGGTGAGCGCGCTGGGCGGATCTGCGTTCATTCTCGCCTGGTGCCTCATCCAGCCCTCCGAGATCTTCGTGAGCACCGTGGGCGCATCGGGCGCGGTGTTCGGCCTGTTCGGCGCCGTGTTCGTCCTTCAACGGCTGGGCGGCTCCGACACGACCTCGATCCTCACGCTACTGGGCATCAACCTTGTCTACGGTTTCGTGGTCAGCGGCATCTCGTGGCAGGGGCACATTGGCGGCGCGATCGCGGGCGTGGCGGCGACGTGGGTCCTGGCGCGCATGGCTCGCCCGCGCGCGGGCGTCACGCAGGCGCAGCAGAACCGGCGTGAAACGGTCGTCGCGCTCGGCATGATCGTCGGCATGGTCGTGCTCAACGCCCTCGCGTTCCGCCTCCTCGTCGAGGTCTACGGGGCGTGATCGGGGTGCCGTCGCCTCAGCGGTGGCCTCTCAGTGGGGGCCTCGGCGAGTTGTCTTAGGATGGCCTAACATAGGGAGGGTCCGGCGTCGTGCCGGGCCCTCCCTCATGCGCCCCACAGGAGACATCATGACCAGCCCCTGGGACCTGTACGACCAGCTCATTGACGAGATTCCCGCCGACATCACCGTCACCGCGATCCACACAGATGGCAAGTGGCGCCGCGTCGCCACCAGCGAGGATGGGGCCGGCATGGCTTTCGGCATGAACGTCCAGTCCCGCCCGCGAGCCACCGAAGACCCCTCCGAACTCGTCGGTCGCCCCCTGCGCGACGTCGCCGCCCTGGCGAAGTCCTGGAACTTCGAGGACGCCGGCATCGGCATGGCGGCCGTCAACGCCTACCACTCCCATCCAGTGCGAGCCCTCGCCCACGGGTTCCGCCCCTGCAAGGAAAACAACTGGGCGCGCACCTTCCACCCCTACGCGCGCCTCGTCGCCGGCAAGCGCGTCGCCGTCATCGGTCACTTCCCTTTCGCGGCTGCCGCCATGCCCGACGCCGCGCAGCTCACGATCCTCGAACGCAACGTTCTCGACGGCGACTACCCCGACTCCGCCTGCGAATACCTGCTCCCCGAGATGGACTACGTATTCATCTCCGGATCTGCGTTCGTCAACAAGACGATGCCGCGCCTGCTCGCGCTCGCGGCGGACGCGCACACCGTCGTCCTGGGCCCCTCCGCTCCGGCCTCACCCGCGATCCTGGCTGCCGGCGCCACAACCGTCATGTCCTTCGCCAGCGCGCACCCCGCCCGCCTCGAAGACGGCCTCGCCGGACGCACCCTGCAAGGCATGTACGACGCCGGCATGAGGGTCGAGCTCAGCCGCCCCTGACGCGCGAACGAGGCTGTGGCCCGGTTGTCGGCCCCAGCCTCGTGTCTTCGCGTTCGTCTCCGGTACCCACACCGTGGTCCGGGGCCCTCGAGTCCCGCGCGGTGACGGGCCGCGGGCCATGCGTGGCTAGTCGGCCCCTTCCTCTGCGCCTCCTGCCAGGCGTGCGCGGGCATCCTTGAGGATGCGCGCTACCAGGGTGACTCCTTCGGGCGAGGATAGGAGGGGACGGTCCTCGGGGTGCGCGCCGAAGTGACGCATCAGGGCATCGAGGCCCGTGTAGGGCAGCCCGAGATGGTGAGAGGAGATCGTCCAACGTCCCTGATGGGTGAGATCACCGGAAAACACAATGTTCACGTCGTCTACCGAGCCGATGGCGAGATGGTCCTTCCAGTGGACCCACACCTCCGCGTTCCGCTTGTGTTCCTCAGTCGACAGGAGGGGTGGATAGTGAAAGTGAATCCCCTCTTCAGTCAGAGTCGTCGTCTGCCGGTCACCGAAGGCTATCCGCAGATCCGCGAGCGGCGAGCTCGTACCGAACATATATGCAAAACACGCGGTCGCGCACGCCACGGCGATGGCGCTCAATGGTTGGCGCATCATCAAACCCAGCACGAGCGTGACGACGGTCGACAACCACAGCAAGCAGCCCGTCAGAACAAGCCCTATTTGCTCGTAGCTCCCGGGAATCACAATTGATGAATTCACGAATCGTGGGCGCGGTCTGGACATCGGATGAAGACTTCGCTCGGCTATATTCGGCAGAGTAGCGGCGGCATAGAGTGACAGACATGTGAGTGAGAACTGTGAGCCTTGAAGACGATGGTTCTGCACGGCCCACTGCGCAACGAGCGCGGCGCCAATCCCGATCGCAACGATTGCGACACCCACGGGCACCATGCGCCACTTCCGCCGATCCTGCGCGCGCGGCGTGGGAGGGGTCTTGTCATCAGGAAGACGAAACCTGGGAGCGGTGAGCGGTATCACCAGTCAAACCCGATGTAGTACGGCAAATGCCATCCTCTTGACGAGTGGCGTGGGTGTAGAGGATCGGCAGCGCAACATCCATATGTGTTGCGTGACATAGTATCCATGTGACGACGCTACCAGACTTGCAGTCATGGCGGCGCGTATGTCCGCATAGCCCGCCCCAGCCTCGTCGAGGGGGACGCGAAGTGGGGCGCCCCGGCCGCAGCCGGAACGCCCCGAACTCAGGTTTCTCGCGAAACGACGCGCGCCCGTCACCGCCAGCGCAACGTCATCAGGAAGCCCACCATCATCGTGCCCAGACCCACCGCGATATTCCACGCGCCCAGCTTCGGAATCGGGTACGTGCCCTGCGAAATGTAATACACGACGACCCACAGCAACCCCACAATCATGAGGGTCACGAACGTCGGCGCCCACCACACCGGACTGAGCGGAATACCGTCCGTCCAATTCTTGATCTCGGTATCGTCCTCAACCTCGCGCCCATTCTTTTTACGCTTCTTCGATTCGGCCACGTCGGGTCCTCTCTGCTGGCTCGCGCGGGAAGACAAACCGCCCGGCGGTGATGAATTAGTCGACACTCTAGCGTAGTCTTCGACCTAGAAACCACCAAAACGCAGCGCCACGGAAGGGAAACAATGCGCCCACGCAACACCCGTCACGCGGCCGCCGTCCTCGCCGTCACCATCGCCTCCGGCATCCTCTTCTCCGTCTCCTCCCTCAACGAGCGCAAAAACCCCGCCGGAACCTCAGACCTGGCAACCCTCGTGCGCACCCGACAAGCCCAAGTCACCGCCCTCCAAAACGAGGTCTCCACCCTCGACGCGCAGGTTCAGAGCTTCTCCACCACCCCCCAGTCTGCCACACCAGACGAAGACGCCTTCACCGCCAAATCCAACCGCCCCGTCTCGGGACCCGGCATCCAAATCACGCTCTCCGACGCTCCCACCGGACAGATTCCTGTCGGCGCGACCGCCAACGACCTCGTCATCCACCAGCAGGACATCGAAGACACCATGAACGCCCTGTGGGCTGGCGGCGCCGAAGCCATGACCGTTCAAGGTGTACGCATCACCAACCGAACCGTCATCCGATGCATCGGCAACGTCATCCTCGTCGACGGAACCAGCTATTCGCCGCCCTATGTGATTCAAGCAATTGGCGATCCTGACACCCTGCGCGCGACGGTTACCGCAAACCCACGTATGGTGAACTATCAAGCCTACGTGACAAAATACGGCCTCGGATGGGACATGCAGACAAAAGACTCCCTCAGCTTCGCTCCCGCAACAACCTCGTTGACCGTCAACTACGCAACCGTGGAGGACACGAATGGGTGAACACGTCGCCTCAGCGACTCCGACACAGAACAAACGCTCCACCATCTTCTGGAACATCGTCGGTGTCGTCGGAGAACTGCTCATCACCTTCGCGTTCGTCATCGGCCTCTTCTCCGTCTGGCAGCTCTACTGGACGACCTACCAAGTCTCCGGACAGGTCTCCCAGACCATCGCCTCGTACGAGGAAGAACACCAGCCCTCCAAACGCACCCAAGGCGAAATCCGCACCGACGACCCGCCCGCCTTCGACCGCGAAGTCGGCGACGGCGAAGTCTACGGCATCGTCCACGTGCCCACCTGGGACTGGATGAAAATCCCCCTCGCTGAAGGCACCACCCCCTACGTCCTCGACCAGGGCTGGGCCGGCCACTACGACATGACCACCCAGCCCGGCGGCGTCGGCAACTTCTCCGTCGCCGGCCACCGCCGCACCTACGGCAACAACTTCCGCTGGATCGACCGCCTCACCCCAGGCGACAAAGTCGTCGTGGAAGTCGACGACCGCTACCTCGTCTACTCCATGGTCTCCTCCGAGATCATCGACGCCACCGACCCCACCCAGATGCGCGTCGTCGCCCCCGTCATCAACGACGAATCCTGGTCCGAAGTCCCCACCGAACGCTGGATGACCATGACCACCTGCCACCCCGAATACGGCAACTGGCAGCGCTACATCGTCCACCTCAAGTTCGAATCCTGGACCCCCAAGGACACGGGCGTGCCCGCCGAACTCGTCGACGAACCCACGAACTGAAGGACCCCACATGTACGCATGGATCTTCCGCCACCTGCCCGGCCCCACCTGGTTCAAAATCATCGAATCCCTGGCCCTCATCGGCGCGGCCGTCGCCGCCCTGTTCACCTGGGTCTACCCCTGGGTCCAGTCCTACCTGGAGTTGGGACAGTCCTCCGTCGGCGGCGCCTGAACCGCTCACTCCGGGAAGGGACGAGGCCGGGGCCACCCCGGCCTCGTTTCGTATCCACGGGCGTGGGGGCGTGAACCGTGGCTGACGGCTGCGCAGCCCGCCCAACCCGCGTGTGCGGGATCGTCTCCGCATGTCTTTCGTGAGCACTTCGCCGCTCTCCGTGCCGCAGCTCTCGGCGTGAATGCCTGGTGCGCCGCACCGCCCGTTAGTCGGACAGCGCCCGCGCGCCCGCTGGGGGAGCGCCCTACGATGGAGGCCGGAGAAGGGGCCACGGCCTCGTACATGAAAGGACCGGCGATGGCGAGAATCCTCTGCGTCGACAACTATGACTCGTTCGTCTTCACGATCGTGGGCTACCTGCGTCACCTGGGTGCCGTCGTGGACGTCGTGCGCAACGATGTCGTGGATCCCGCGTGGTTCGAGGCCGGCTACGACGGCGTCCTCATCTCCCCCGGACCCGGCGACCCCAAGAGTGCCGGCGCCTCCCTTCAGACCATCGCCGACTGTGCCGAGCGCGAGATCCCGATGCTGGGCGTGTGCCTGGGTCACCAGGCCCTCGGCGAGCTCTTCGGCGCGACCGTCGGCCACGCACCCGAACTCATGCACGGCAAGACCTCCGTCATCACGCACGACCGGCGCGGCGTGTTCGAGGGCGTCCCCTCGCCGCTGACCGTCACCCGCTACCACTCCCTCACGATCGACCCCGCGACCGTGCCCGACGAACTCGAAGTCTCCGCGACCACGAAGTCCGGCATCATCATGGGCGTGCGCCACCGCTCCCTGCCCCTCGAGGGCGTCCAGTTCCACCCCGAGTCCGTCATGACCCAGTCCGGGCACCTCATGTTCGCCAACTGGCTGGCCGCCTGCGGCGACGTGTCCGCGCGCGAGCGTGCCGTGTCCCTGAAGCCCGTCGTCGCGGAGCGCTTCAAGCTGTAGGTTCTGCAGTCCGCGTGGCAGCTATCGTGCCGCAGGTGTGCTTGTGGGCGCGTGCATGCGGATAGGTTACGAGCATCCGGATAGGTTACGCGTATGTGGATAGCTTATTAACCTATCCGGATGTCAATAACCTATCCACATCGTCACAACCTATCCGCGTCAGGGGCTTGTTTTCCCGCCGCGTGTGTTGGCCGCGCCCGCATGCAGTGAAGCCCGCGTCGCGTCGCAGCACAGCACCTGCCAACAGAGCTGGTTATCTGGCAGGCGTGCGTTGTGGAAGACATGCTTCCACCGTGAAGAGGCGGGTGCACCGGTCCCTGGTAGCCGTGCGTTGTCGTGGCCGCCCGCGCACCCGTGCACACCCGAGCACACGCGCACCCGCGCACCCGTGCACACCCGCGCGCACCCGCCCGCACACCCGCGCCCCCGCGCGCACCCGTGCACACGCGCACACGCGCACACGACGAGGCCCGCGCACCCGCGCATACAGTGAGGCCCGCACCTCAGGAGGGTTCCTGTGAGTGCGGGCCTCGATGCGCGTGTGCCGCAGCGGGGCGCGTGTGCCGCTGCGGCACACGTCATTAGTTGCTCTTCGTGGGGGAAGGACTGGGGCTTGCGCCCTGCGAACCCTTAGACACCTTGAGCTTCACGGTCGAATTCTTGTCCACCTTCGAGCCTTCGCCGGGCTCGACGGAAAGGACCTGTCCAGCTGGCTGGGAGTCCGCAACTTCCTCGACAGTGACGTTGAGACCCAGGGCCTTCAGCTGCGCTTCAGCGTCGTCGCGACCGATGCCAACAATGGAGGGGATCTCCACCTGGCCGTTCTTGCCGTTGGACACGGACACGGCGATGGTCGTGCCCTTCTTGACTTTCGTACCCGTCGCCGGATCCTGGGAGACGATGCGATCCTTATCCTTGTCCGAATCGACGCTCGTGACGTTGCCGAGTTCCAGGCCGACGGCCTTCAGGGCGCTACGAGCCTGATCCTGGCTCATGCCTTCAAGGTCAGGAACTTCAACCTGGTCGGAGCCGGAGGACAGGTACGCGGTGATCGTCTGGCCTGCCTTGACCTTCGAACCGGGGGAGGGGTTGGTCTGCGCGACCTTGCCTTCGGGAACCGTGTCGGAGGCGACCTTACTGGAGTTGACCTCCCACTTCAGGCCCAGCGCTTCGACGGCCTTACGCGCGTCGTCCGGACTCATGCCGACCAGGTTATCGGGCAGAGTAACCGAGTCTGGGCCGGAGGAGATCGTGACGCGTACGGTCGCGCCCTTCTCCGCCTGGGTGCCGCCGGCGGGATCTGTCGAGGCCACGGAACCAGCGTCGACAGTGTCGGAGGCGACCTTGTCGGGGTTGAGCTCCCACGTGAAGCCCGCGGCCTCAATCTGAGACTTTGCATCCGCCTGGGAGAGGCCGACGACGTTCGGGACGGCCACGGTCGCCGTCGTCCCTGCGCCGCGCGTGAGCGCCCACACGCTGCCGCCGATGAGGAGGAGCGCGATGAGGACGAGCGACGCGATGATCGCGGTGCGGCGCTTACGGGCCTTGGTGGCCTCGTGTGCCGCCTCATCCTCGGTTGCGACTGCGGGAAGGGAGGTGGAAGTCGCCGCTACGCCCGAGTGGGTGGGGGTGCCCGCCGGGGCGTGAACCGCGGCCAGCGGGGCAGTGGCGGCGGTGCGCGCGGCGCCGGCGGAGGGCAAGACCTCAGTCGCCCACGAGTCGGCGGGCGGCGCGCCCACATCCAGGCCGCGTGCGACGCGCTGCAGGTCGGCGAGCATGGCGGCGGCGCTCGGGTAGCGGTCGTCGCGGTTCTTCGCCAGGGCTTTCAGGACGACGCGGTCGAGCGAGTCCGGGATGTCGGAAAGAATCGACGAGGGCGTGGGCGGGATCTGCTCAACATGCTGGTAGGCGACGGCCACCGCGGAGTCGCCCTTGAAGGGCGGGCGGCCCGTGAGTAGCTCGAAGAGGACGACGCCGGTGGAGTACAGGTCGGAGCGCTCATCCACGGTCTCGCCGCGTGCCTGCTCGGGGGACAGGTACTGTGCGGTGCCGACGACAGCGTTGGTCTGTGTCATCGTGGCCTGTGAATCGGTCAAGGCTCGGGCGATGCCGAAGTCCATGACCTTGACCTTGCCCTCCGAGGTCAGCATGATGTTGCCGGGCTTGATGTCGCGGTGCACCAGGTGGTTGGCGTGCGAGTACTGCAGGGCGGACAGGACACCGGAGACGATTTCGATGGCTTCGTTGATCGGCACGGCTGTGCCGTCGGAGATGAGGTCCTTGACGGTGTGTCCCTCAACGTACTCCATGACGATGTAGGGCACGGCGATGGACCGGTTGTTCGCATCCTCGATGATTTCCTCGCCGGTGTCGTACACGGCGACGATGTTCGGGTGATTCAGTGACGCAGCCGACTGAGCTTCGCGGCGGAACCGTGCCTGGAAGATCGAGTCCAGCGCCAGGTCGCGTCGCAGCATTTTGATGGCGACGACGCGCGATAGGCGAGTGTCGAAGCCCAGATGGACTTCGGCCATTCCGCCACGCCCGATGAGCGAGCGGACCTCGTATCGGCCAGCTAGACGGTGGGCCATGGGCTGTGCCATGTCCTAACCTCCTCGGTGATGGTTGCTCCCGCGTTTGATTGGATGAGGGAGCTCAGCATGTGTCTGATCGTAACGGCTGCGAGTGCAATCAACGCAATCACGATGAGTGTGACGACCACCCAGCGGATTACTTTCTTAACTGTTGGGACTGGCGGGGCGACGACACTGCGCGAGTATGCGGTTTTTGCCGCCGGTCGTTTCTGCTCTGCAGAGCGCGCATCCAGTTCGTGCCACTTTGGGCGGCGCGTCTTCTTTTCTGAACGCGGTTCAAAGACGGAGCGGCGCGGGCGCGTGGAAGCCGTGGAGGACTTCTTTTTCGCGCGCGGCTGGGGAACCGTCCCCAACACGCGAGGCGTGGATCCTGTGCTCGTCGAGGTCTGAGACGAGGCCGTGGTGTCCTTGGCGGCATTCTCCTGCGTGTCGCGGGTGGGCTGAGGGACGGGGGCGCGTGAGGCGTGGCGGTAGGCCTGCTCTGCGTCGTGGCGCTGGCGTGCTTCTTTGCGCTGGCGGGCCTCGCGTGCTTCGCGCAGTTCGCGCTGACGCTCCTGCTCTTCGCGGGCAACCTGTGCGCGGCGCTGTTCTTCTGCGGCATCCTCAGCCTGGCGGTTCGCGGCGCGTTGGCGGAGGCGTTCGTTCAGGGCTGCGCGCCGGTCGATCGGGGTCTGGGTGCCGGCCGTCGTGGGCGGCGTCGGGATGGTGTCTGTTCCTGACGAGGCCGTGGTTGCCTGAGCGGGGACCATCGCCTGGGGGCGTTCGACGGGTGTCGCGGGCGCGGCCTGGGCGGCAGGTCGAGCCGGTCGGGCGGGCGCGGGCACCGCGGGCGCGGGCGACGCTTGTTGGCGCGCGGGTGCCGGGCGACGGGGGGCGGGCGATTCGGTGACGACGGGCGCCGCGGCGGGCGTGGAGTCCGCTCGGGAGGGGGTTGACGTCGACGTTGGTCGTTGCGGGGCCGGAGGCACGGCCGCGTGACGTCCCGTCGAGGTCAGTGAGCGCGTGGACCCCACGACAGGAGCCTGTTCGCCCGTTGCGTCTGGGCGTTGGCGGCGAGTCCTGATGGGCGCGGAGACGGGGCGTGCGACCGGCGGCGGAGCGACCGGTGGCGGGGGAGCCTCGTCGATGATGCGCGGAACGGTCACGTGGCGACCCGTGATTGGAATCATCGAGGACGACGGGGCGATCGTCGTTGCCTCGTCGATGATGCGCGGGACGACCGCGTGGCGACCCGTGACCGAGCGGACGCGGGGGTTTAGGCCCGACGGGGGCTGGAGCATCTCGTCGGGAAGTGTGCGGCGTGTGAGGTGACGCACGGGGGCGAGGATTGGCACGGAAGGCTGGACGGGGGTGCGCACTTCGGTGGGACGCTGCGCGGCCTTGGGTAGCGGCAGCGGGCGGGGCGTGACGGAGATGCCCATCGCCTTGGCGGCTGCGGCGATCTCACGGACGGCGGCGGAACCGGATTCGGGGCGTTTGGCGGGATCCTTTTCCAGGAGGTGCAAGATGACGTCAGCGAGCGGCTCGGGGACGAAGTCCGGCAGGGGTGGAACAGGGTCGTTGACGTGCGCGAACGCAATGTCGACCTGGGTTTCGCCCGTGAAAGGGCGGCGACCGGCCGCGGCCTCGTAGGCGATGACGCCGAGGGCGTAGAGGTCACCGGTCGGCGTGGCGATCTCGCCCATGGCCTGTTCGGGCGGCAGGTACTGGGCGGTGCCCATGACCATGCCGGCGGCGGTCAGATTAACCTGGTCTCTCGCGCGGGAAATACCAAAATCGGTCAGCTTCACCATGCCGTCGGGCCGGACGAGGATGTTCGCGGGCTTGATGTCGCGGTGCACGACACCGGCCCGGGCTGCTGCGCCGAGGGCCATCGCAACCTGGATGAGGATGGGCATCAGGTATTCAGGTTCAATGCGCGAGCCGCCCCGCAGGTAGTCCGTCAGAGGGTAACCGTCGACAAGCTCCATAATGATCCAGCCGATGCCGTCTTCTTGACCCGAGTCCTGCGTGTTCGCAATGTTCGGATGAGAGATAGACATCGAGTTGCGGGCTTCCAAGCGCAGGCGGGAGAGCGAGAGCTCCTCGCCTGCAAGCTCCGGGCGTAGGACCTTCGCGGCGACGATATGGCCGCTGACGCGGTCGCGCGCCTTCCACACTTCGCCCATGCCGCCCTGGGCGATGGGAGTGAGGAGCGTGTAGCGGCCACCGAGTACGCGCCCGGCCCCGGAGGTCATTCGTTGGACACTCACTTCAGCCCCGCTTCCAGGACCGCTCGCGCGATCGGTCCGGCGACGTCACCGCCGTGCGGCGTGGGGTCAGCGTCGTCGCCCTCGACGAGGACGGCGAAGGCGATCTGGGGCTTGTCCGCGGGTGCGAAGCCGATGGCCCACGCGTTCGCGCGGTCGCCCTTGCCGGTCTCCGCGGTGCCGGTCTTTGCGGCGACTGCGACGTTGGGCAGCGCCATCGTGGTGCCTGTACCGTAGGGCGAAGAGACGACGGCCTGCATCATGGTTGATAGCTGGGAGGCAGTGTCAGAAGAAATCGGTCGTCCTGCGTCCGTCGGACTGGTTGTACGCACGACCTGGTTGTCGGCGTCGACGATTGACTGGATCAGATACGGGGCCATCATCTGGCCGCCGTTGGCAACCGTCTGCGCGACCTGTGCCATCTGGAGGGGCGTGGTCTGGACCGTGTACTGGCCGATTGCGCTCATGGCGAGCTGGGCGGCATCCGTATCGGAGGGGAACACCGAGGGCGTAACGTTCAGCGGGATCTGCGATTCGCGCCCGAATCCGAATCGGTTGGTCACGTCCGTGAGCTGCTGGTTGGTCAGCTGCTCGGATGCCAGCACGAAGGTCGTGTTACATGAGCGGGCGAAGGCTTCGGTCAGCGTCGGGTTGCCGTCGCCGCAGGTGGAGGACTCGATGTTGGAGACGTTAGTGGCGGTGTTCGGCAGGGTCGCCGACACCGGCGACGGCATGCGTGTCTCGGGTGTGGCGACGCCGTTTTCGATGAGCGCGATCGTGGTGAGAACCTTAAAGGTGGAGCCGGGCGCGTAGCGTGCGCCGATCGCGCGGTTGACGAGCGGGCTATCGGCGTCGTTCGACAGGGACGCGAACGCGGCAGACACCTCGGTGGCGTCCGAGGAGGCCAGCTGGTTCGGGTCGTAGGTGGGCGAAGAATACATCGCCAGGACCGCTCCGGTCGTAGCGTCCAGGGCCACGACGGCACCCTTTCGATCGCCAAGAGCGTCGGCTGCAGCCTTTTGCATGGAGGAGTTCAACGTCAGTTCGACGCCGCCACCCTGACGATTCTGGCCGGTCAGGAGGTTGCGCAGGCGCTGACCAAGAAGGGTCTGTGACTGTCCATCGAGGACGTCCTCCTCGGCTGCTTCGATGCCCGTGGACGCGCTGCCCACGGAGGAGAAATAGCCCGTGACTGACGCGTAGAGCGGACCATCGGTGTAGGAGCGCGTGTAGCGCTTCGAGCCGTCTTCGAGCTCGGAGGAGGCGATCGCAGTCTTGTCTACGATGATGGGTCCGCGGTCGGTTTCGGCCGCGTGCAGGATCGTCCGCTGGTTGCGCGGATCCTCATTGAGCGAGGAAGCAGAAATGAACTGCGTGTTCGTGATGCCCAGGCCGAGCATGGCAAACATCAGCAGGACAATGACGAAAATCTTGCGGATCTGTGCGTTCACGCGCTACTCACCCACTCCTACGGCCGGCTGGATTCCCGAGTTCCACGGAGCCGGCGTCGAAGCGGGACGACGCGCGGCGTCGGAGACACGGATCAGCAAAGCAACGGTGATCCACGACGAGACCATCGAGGAACCACCAGCGGCCAGGAACGGTGCCGTCAGGCCGGTCAGCGGGATGATGCGCGTGATGCCACCAAGAACCACGAACAGCTGAATCGCCAGCGAAAAGCTCAGGCCGGTCGCCAGGAGCTTGCCGAAGCCGTCGCGTACCGTCAAGGCGGCACGCAGCCCACGCTGGATGAGGATCAGGTACAGGACGAGAATCGCAGCCATGCCCGTCAGGCCCAGCTCTTCGGCGAAAGACGAGAGGATGAAATCTGAGTTAGCCAGCGGGACAAGCTGTGGGTATCCGCGGCCCCACCCGGTGCCCATGAGGCCGCCGGACGCCTGGCCGAAGAGGCCCTGCACGAGCTGGTAGGAGCCGTTCTCGTAGACGTCGGGATCCAGGGCGCGCAGCCAGATGTTGAAGCGTGTCTGGACGTGGCTGAACGAGTGAACAGCGATGGCCACGGCGGGCACGAACAACGTAAAACCGATGACGAGCCAGGACACTCGGTTCGTGGCCACATACAGCATGGCGACGAACAGGCCGAAGAACAGCAGGGAGGTTCCCAGGTCGCGCTGGAGCACGAGGATGGCGATGCCGATCATCCACACCACCATGATCGGGCCGAGGTCGCGTCCGCGCGGCAGGCGCATGCCCAGGAACTTGCGTCCTCCGATGGCCAGGTTGTCGCGGTTCGTCACCAGGTAGCCCGCAAAGAAGATGGCCAGCGTGATCTTCACTAGCTCGCCCGGCTGAATCGAGACGGGTCCCAGGTGAATCCACACGCGCGCGCCGTAAGTCTCCTGGCCGAGGCCGGGGATCATGGGGAGCAGCAGCAGGAGAAGAGAGAGCACGCCGAAGGTGTAGGTGTAGTGGCGCGCCATCCGGTGGTCGCGCAGCATCACCAAAATGACGGCCGCGATGACGATCGCGATGCCCACGAACAACGCCTGCCGGAAACCAACCACGGCCTCGTCCCTGCGCGCGTACGACAGGTCGAGGCGATAGATCATCGCCAGACCCAACCCCGTGAGAGCTACCGCGACCGGCAGGATCACGGGGTCCGCGTAGGGGGCCAGGAAATGAACGCCGATCTCGCCGATGATGGCGAGCGCGACGAGCACGCCGACCTGTGGCAGTAGGTTCGCGGGAACCGCGCCCGTGTAGTTCAGGGAGGTGAGCACGTAGCCGGAAATGCCGACCGCGAGGGCCAGCACCATGAGGCCCAGCTCAAGGAAACGGCGCGGACGGGCGGGGGCGATCGAGACGGTTGCCATCAGGAGTTGCCTCCGCTCTGTGCGCCCGATTGCCCCTCACCCGACTGGGGGTTCTGGGCGCCGGACTGTTCGTGCGTAGGCGCTGGCGTCACCGCGGAGCGCTTCAGACCCGCGATGTAGGCGTCGATGTCCGCGCGCGTGGAGCGCAGGACCGGGGTTTCGAGGCGCTGCTGGTCGACGGGGGGCAGGTCGGACAGTGCGACGTCGGAGACCTCGATCGCGTGGGAGAGTTTCCACGGGCCGATCGACTGGGGGATGCCCTGGTAGATGACGACGTAGCCGTCCTGGCCGATCACGTAGTACTGGGTCTGCGTCCATTTCCACGACATCCAGGAGGCGGCGATCACCAGGACGGTGACGAGGGAGACGAATATGGGCGTCCACCAAGAGGAATGTGGTTTGAGTTCGAGGGGGGCGTCGCCGTCGTCAGTCACACCGCCCGAGGCCTTTGCTCCCAGAGCGGCCGCGCGGGCTGCCGCCCCTTCGCCTCCGCGTGACTTGGCGTTGCGGTCGATGGCTGCGGCGCCGACGATCTGCGGGGGCGCGGGCGGGTAGGTGCCGGCGGGGACGATGTCCGCGATGACGCAGGTGATGTTGTCTGGGCCGCCGGCCAGGAGGGCCAGGCGGATGAGTTCTTCTGCGCACTCGCCGGGGTCCTTGAAGTCGGCCATGACTTGGCCGATCGTCTCGGGGGAGACCAGGCCGGACAGGCCGTCGGAGCACAGCATCCAACGGTCGCCGACGACTGCGGTGCGGATGGTTTCGTCGGGTGCCACGTCCGCCTGTGCGTCGCCGAGGATTTTCAGCACCACGTTGCGGTTGGGGTGGTGTTCGGCTTCTTCGGGCGTGATCTGGCCGGTGTCGACCAGGTATTGGACGAATGAGTGGTCGGTCGTGACCTGCGTGAGGGTGTCGCCGCGCAGCACGTAGGCGCGCGAGTCGCCGATGTGGACCATGGCCAGGCGGTTGCCGGAGCGCATGAGGGCGATGCAGGTGGTGCCTAGGCCTTCGAGGTCGCGGTCGCGGCTGGAGCGGTCGGTGAGTTCCTCGTGTGCGTCGAGGAGTGCCTCTCGCAGGAGGGGCAGCATCGAGTCTGCGGGGTGTGAGTCCGTGTCGAGGGGTACCAGGTGCGCCAGGGCTACCGAGGACGCGATGTCGCCGCCGGCTGGTCCGCCCATGCCGTCGGCGAGGATCAGGAGGTTAGCGCCGGCGTAGCCGGAGTCCTGGTTGTTGGAGCGCACGAGGCCCACGTCGGAGCGGGCGGCGTAGTGGAATTGGACGGCTTTTGCTGACATGTCAACCCACCAATTCGAGCGTGGTCTGGCCGATGCGGATGATGTCGCCGACCTTGAGCTGGCGAGGGGTGTTTAAGCGCTCGTCGTCGATGAATGTTCCGTTTCGGCTGGAGAGGTCTTCGATCCACCAGCCGTCGGATTGGGGGGTGAGTGCTGCGTGGCGGCTGGACGCGTATTCGTCTTCGAGGACGAGGGTGCACGCTGGGGAGCGGCCGATGACGATGGGCGCTTCGCCTAGGGGCAGCATGGTGCCTACGAGGGGGCCTCCTGTGACGAGGAGGTCCTTGGGGGCCAGTGGGTTGGTGGAGGTGCGCTTCTTATCCTTGCGTTTGTTTCGCGAGGCTTTACGGCGTGAAGCGGCCTTGTCGCGTCCCTTGCCGCGCGGGGTGACCACGGTGCCGAAGATGTCGCGTCGCAGCGTGTTGACTGCCGCGAGCACGAGGAGCCAGAGCAGCACCAGGAACCCGATGCGGAAGACGGTAAATGCGAGGTCAGTGGTCACTTCATTAAACTCCGCTCTGGTCTGGGTGTGTCCAGAAGAGGATCTTGGTACGTCCGATGACGATCTGGTTGCCGTCGAGCAGGGTCGCTGCGTCGATCCGGTGGCCTTCAACGAAGGTCCCGTTGGTGGAACCCAGGTCGGTGGCGATCACTCCGGTGGGTGTGATGCGTAGTTCGAGGTGGCGGCGTGAGACGCCGGAGTCGTTGACGACGATGTCGGCTTCGGAGCCTCGTCCGATGACGGTGACGGGTTCTGTGAGGAGCCACTTTTCGCCGTCGACGTCGATGATCGGGTGTTCGGGGGATGCGGACGAGGCCGTGGCGGGGGCGGCGGGTCCTCGGCGGTTTTCGGCGTCGACCTTCAGGGTGCCGCTGGGTTCGGAGGCGTCGGCGATGAACTCGATGGTGACGGGTCCGAGGAGGGAGTAGCCGTTGGAGGCGGCGTGTTCGGTGGCCTGCTGGGCGAATTCGTCGGCGAGGACGTCGAGGGATGCCTCGAGGGAGGTGAGGTCTGTGCGCGAGGCGTAGACGGTGAAGTGGTTCGCGGCGATGATGCGTGAGGCGGAGACTTCTTGGACGGATTCGTCCATGGCGCGGCGGATCGCCGTGGTGATGTCCACGGGCTTGATCCCCGACCGGAACACGCGTGAGAAGGCGCCGTTGACGCCTCGCTCGACGGCGCTCTCGAAGCGGTCGAAGATACTCATAGTCGTGTTCTCCTCATTCCCCCGCGCGATGTGCGCGACGTACGTTGTGTGTGGAAGCGAGGCTGCTTCCGTTCCCAGTTTAGCCGCGATAATTAGTGTGGGTAACCCATCAGTCGTGATGTTCGTGTTGTCGGGAGGTGATTGTGCTCGCTGGCAAGGCGCGTCATGACGGGGAATACCGCGTCATGATGCGTCTGTGGCGACTGATGTAGATGTTGCGCGTGTGATATTAAGTGTGGTGGAGGATACAAAGTCTAAGAACGTCGTCTGGTGGTGACGACGGGCAGGCACGATCAGACTGCAAGCGCCACGACGGTGCCCCCCATGTATCGCGGATACTGAGCAGCCCGCGCCGACATCACGAGCGAGACCCCCGCGAACCGCGCCCGGGCCGCACCACCGGCGATCAGATGCCCGATCGGATCAGAAATCCCAGTCCTCGTCCTCCGTGTCCACGACCTCGCCCATCACGTAGGACGAGCCGGAACCGGAGAAGAAATCATGGTTCTCATCCGCGTTCGGACTCAAGGCCGCCAGAATAGCCGGGTTCACGTCAGTCGCGTCGTGCGGGAACAAGGCCTCATACCCCAGGTTCATGAGCGCCTTATTCGCGTTGTACCGCAGGAACTTCTTCACGTCCTCGGTCAGGCCCAGCGGATCGTACAGGTCCTCCGTGTACTGCTCCTCGTTCTCGTAGAGCTCGTACAGCAGCGAATACGTGTAGTCGCGCAGGTCATCCTGGCGCTCCTGGCTCGACTCGCCTACGGCCAGCTGGTACTTGTAGCCGATGTAGTAGCCGTGGACGGCCTCGTCGCGGATGATGAGACGAATCAGGTCAGCCGTGTTCGTCAGCTTCGCGTGCGAACTCCAGTACATGGGCGCGTAGAAACCCGAGTAGAACAGGAAAGACTCCAGCATCGTCGAGGCGACCTTACGCTTCTCCGCGTCGTCGCCGTCGTAGTACGACTTGACGATCTCAGCCTTCTTCTGCAGGGCCGCGTTCTCGTTCGACCAGCGGAAAGACTCATTAATCTCCTCCGTGGACAGCAGGGTGGAGAAGATCGACGAATAAGACTTCGCGTGCACCGACTCCATGAACGCGATGTTCGTGTAGACGGCCTCCTCGTGCGGGGTGCGCGCATCCGGGATCAGCGACACCGCGCCGACCGTGCCCTGAAGCGTATCCAGGAGGGTCAAGCCCGTGAACACGCGGTTCGTCATGAGCTGCTCGTCCTTGTTGAGGGTCTTCCAGCTCGGCAGGTCGTTGGAGAGCGGAATCTTCTCAGGCAGCCAGAAGTTGCCCGTCAGGCGATCCCAGACCTCAAGGTCCTTGTCGTCTTGGATCTTGTTCCAGTTGATGGCCTCGAACACGGGCTCGGTCGCCATGGGGGCTCCTCTAAGTGCGGTGTTGAACGGACGAGGCCGGGGTTGCCTCGCGCTGCTCCCTTCAGGATACCCGCGGGGTAGGCCCGGCGCGCTCACCCGGGGAGGTGCGTTTCGTGGACGCGCTCACGCAGGAGGGCACACGGGCACTATCGTATTCGCCATGACGACGCCCACATTCGCCGACGCCGACGCCGCGCAATGGGCCTTCCGTCTGGCCAACAAACTCAACCCCGACTGCGAGGAAGCGAAGCTCGCATACGACAGCCTGCTGCTCCCCCTCAGGGGCGCGGGACGCTCCTCCTACCAGATCGAAATCCAGCCCCCCGTCGCCGCCGCCTACCGCACCATGGTGCGCCGCGTGCGCGCCGTGGTGACCACAGCCGGGAAGTTCGCCGCCGCCTCCGGCGTGTGCTGCCTCCTCTTCTACGTGGGCGTCGCCCGATCCCTCTTCCCCGGCGCCCGCTGGGGGGTCTTCCTGCTCTACATCGCCTCCGTCGTCGGCGTTCGCGCCTACATGGCTGCCCAAATCTCCACGTTCAACCGAACCCTGCCGCGAGGCGTGCGCCTATCCTTCATGCGCCTCGGCGGACGATTCCCCGAGCTGCGCGCCAAGGCCATCGCCTGCGTGTACGCCGTCGTCATCGTCGGCTTCTTCCTCATCTGCATCATGAGCGGCATCAACTAGAGCCGCCCACCGCGCCCCGATGGGCGGCGTGCGAGCGCGCGGCAGGCATGCGGGCGCGCGGCAGGCTTGCGGGCGCCCCGAAACTGTGCCCAGGCCTCGTGCCGAGCGCAGGACGCCGAAAGCGCAGGACGCCGACTCTGACTATGCGCGCGGCGCGCAACACCCCTTGGCTTCCGCGACCAGCGTCGCAACGGTCGCGACCGCCTCCAAGGCCCCGAGAGCCAGCCCCTGCCTGGTATGAGCGAAACGGACGCCCGCAGCGCGGCGGCGCTCACCGCGGCGGAACAGCCACCGTTCCACGGCCACCGTCACAACCGCCGACCCGAGCCCAGCACCCGCAAGGACAGCCAATTCGCGTGGCTCCGCCTCGTTGACGCCATCAAGCGGATCATCCCACGACTCCGAAGGATTCGAACAATCCGTCTCATCGTCGTAGGGTGGCAGTTCGCCGTCCGGCGGCATCAGCGCGATAATCGACCAGCCGATCGCCCCCAGCAGCCCCGCCTTCATGACGCCCCGCAACGGGCGCGACCGCACAACATCGGGCAGCGCGTACCAGGCGAGCGTCGCTCCCGCACCGACCGCGAGGCCCGCCGCGCGCGTCGGAGTCAGCACCGCTGTCACGGGGCACGAACAAGTTTGAGGCGACGTCATAGTTAATCCTTTCATTTCGTGTCGCGCGGATCAATCCGCGAGCAGGTCAAGCAGGTGAGAGACGACCTTTCCGCCAGAATAGGCGGAACCGTCATGCTGGTATTCGTTCGTGATGTAGTGGCAGGCACCAATCAGATTGCCCGTATCCAGGGAGAGCTCGCGCGGCACGAACATGTCGTCGTAGTAGACGGCTGCCGCGACCGGCACCGTGTTCTGCGCCAGCACGTCCGGCAGGTACACGGGCGTGGCCTCCGTCGTCGACGCGAGGATCTGCGCGACGCCCTTCAGGGGCGCCAAGCCCGGGTCCTCGTCGAAGACGCGGCGCATGAAGTGCTCGCCCGTCAGGTAGAACGGCTCGCTGTCGTCGAGGGGGTCCGCGTCCTTCGCGAAGCCCGGGACCTCCTCGGCCAGGCGGTCCGCCGCCCAGAGGGTCGCCGTGCCTGCCAGGTCCGGCGTCGCGCACGCGTAGATGTACTCTTGGAACACCCCGTAAATCGGGGCCACGTCCACCTGCGCGCCGATGGCCGCCAGGAACTGGGAGGAGAGGCGGCGCTCGCCTCGAACCGACGTCCACGGGCCCTCGAGCAGGTAGTGCAGCTGGTCCGTGTTGCCCTGGCCGCCGAGCATCATGCCGATCATGCGCAGGCGGGTGGGGGAGAGGCGCTCGCCCGTCGGCAGCGTCTCCTCCGTGTCCGCCAGGTGCGCGCACAGCTCGCGCACCGTGCGCTCATCGCCCGGGTGGCGGCGGAAGTATGCGCGGTTGCGCGCCGCCGTGCGCTCATAGGTGAGGCGGTAGATGTCGTCCACGTGGACGAGGCCGGGCAGGCCTCCCGTGATCAGGCTCGCCTTCAGGCCCTGGGGGGCCAGCGACAGGTACGAGGTCGTGATGAAGCCGCCGAACGACTGGCCGAGCGTCGTCCACGGGTCATCCCCGCACAGCTCGCGGCGCAGCGCCTCCGCGTCGTAGACGATCTGGTCCTGGCGGAAGTAGCGCAGGTACGCGGCCTTGTCCTCGTCCGTGGCCAGGTGGGAGAGCGCCTGGGCGTCCATGCGCGTGGACTGGCCCGTGCCTCGTTGGTCGAGGAGCACCACGCGGTAGTCCTGCAGGAGACGGTTCATCCACCCGCCGGTAAACGTGCCGAAACGCGGGCTCGGGTAGCCCGGGCCGCCCTGCAGGAACACCGCGTAGGGGGAGTCCTCGTGGCCCTTGCGCACGACCTCGCGTGCGAAGACCTCGATCGTGGGGTTGTCCTGGCCGATCGGGCGCAGGTGATCGAGGGGGACCTGAAGGCGATGCTCGTAGACCGTGTGTCCGTGGTGCAGGTACGACTCTGTGTGCATGGGCACAATGGTAGCGGTTTTGCCGCCGTGCGTTGTGCCCGTTTGTTGTCGGGCGGCATTCGGGCGGGGCGGCTTGCTGCGGGAGCCCAGTTGTGGCTGTCGATCAGCGATGTCGCACGTAATTCCCCCGCGAGTATTTCAGACTTTGAAATCACATCGTTGGGATTGCAACGTTTGTGGGATGTCTCGAAAAATGACCAAGTTAAATTACGTGCGACTTTTAGGGGGCGCGGGGTTGGGGTGTGGTGTCTATCTGCTCGAGCCCTTCGGTGCCTTCCGCTCGGGCTGTGCGTGGTGGCAGCCTATCCCGCATGGTTCCCCAGCAATGTCGCACGTAATTCCCCCGCGAGTATTTCAGACTTTGAAATCACATCGTTGGGATTGCAACGTTTGTGGCGAATGTTGAAAGTTCAGGCAATCGAATTGCGTGCGATATTTTTCTGGCGCTGGGCTCGAAGCTTGGCCGGGCCCAGCCGACACCCACTGGCGTCGCAGCTGGGTCCTCCCGCCGCGCGTTCTCGTCGGGACTCCAGTGGGGGCCTGTCGCGGCAGCCTATCCCGCATGGTTCCCCAACAATGTCGCACGTAATTCCCCCGCGAGTATTTCAGACTTTGAAATCACATCGTTGGGATTGCAACGTTTGTGGGATGTCTCGAAAAATGACCAAGTTAAATTACGTGCGACTTTGGGGGGCTCAGAGCCAGTTCAGCAGCGCGATGTAACAGACCGTACCAGCTCCGACGCTCCACAGGAGCTTGCGACCGCTGAACAGGTGCACCGCGACGGTTACGCCCGTGGCCAGCGCCGCCCACCAGCGCCCGCCCGCCTGCGCGCCCTGGGACAGCGTCGACAGGACCAGGATCGCCATGATGCCCGGCGGCATCCACACGGCCATGTCCTCGACGAAGCGAGAGTCGCGCAGCGGCTCCAGGATCTTGAACGGCAGCGCGCGCAGCGTGAAGTCGATGACGAAGACGATCAGGAGGATCCCCAACAGATAGGGCAGGGACGGCGTCACAAGGCCTCCTCGGGCCTTGCCTCGGATGCGCCCGCCTCGGATGCGCCAGCGTCACCCGCGCCCGCCTCGGGCGTATCACCCGAGTGCAGGGGATCGGGAGAGCCGAGGACGCCTCGGCGATGGAGAACGTGGCGCACCGCCAAGCAAGCGACGAAAAGGAGGAGCGCGACGAGGAGGTGCTGGCCCGGCGCCACCATAGCCACCGCGAAGGATGCGCCTGCCAGGAGGATCGAGGGCACTTCGCGTCTCGTGCGCGCCGCGTCCAGCGTGAGCGTGATGAACAAGGCCGTGAGCGCGAAGTCCAATCCTTCAATCTGCGTGGGAATCAGAGACCCGGCGAGCACGCCCACCACGCCAGACGTGATCCATGTCAGGTGCAAACAGACCTGCGCGGCTAACAGGCGGGGCTTCGTCCACCCGTTCGGGCGCGCGGATGTCAGAGCGTATGCCTCGTCGACCAGAGCGTATATCGAGAACAACCGTGCGACGCGTCCCTCGATCATGTGCAGCGGAAATGAGAATGCGTAGAACAGGTGGCGGAAGTTCACCAGCAGCATTGTGACAGCGATAACTGCTAAGGGTGTGTTCTGTGCGGCCAGGGTGACGACGAGCAGTTCCGCCGACCCCGAGTAGGCGGCCAGCGACAGGGCGGGCGCCATCCACCACGGCAAGCCCAGCTGCATAACCAGAACGCCGTATGCCAGGCCAAGGGGGATATATCCCGCGGCCACGGGCGCCGTGATGCGCAGACCCTCGAGGATCTCGCGGCGGGTAGGGCTAGCCGGCACAGGGAGATTCGTCGTGCGCGGTAGCTTGGGCATGGGAGCAATTTTCGCGCGCCGATCCATCCAATTGCGAGCGGGCGCACCTTAGCGTGATGACTTCCACGTTTTGTTGGGCCCTTGGTCCCGTCCCGGATTTCCGCGGTTTGTCACCGCGCTCGTTTGTCACATAGTTCCAAAACGGGAAACACCCCTCGCAAATGCGCGCTAGCGGTGGAAGCATCGACACCGACGCCGAGGACGAACGCCCCGGCGTCGTTCATTCAAACCCGCAGATCAGGAGCCATCATGAGCGCCGCTCACGCACGCAAGAAGCCATTCCTCCGACTCGCCACGGCCGCCGTCGCCATGGTCGCAGCCCTCGGCATGGCCGCATGCTCCGGCGGCGCGGGCTCCGCCTCGTCCTCCTCGGGCGCGCAGGTCGGAGACCGCACCCCCGAGCAGATCCAGGAAGCCGGCGAAATCGTCATCGGCATCTTCTCCGACAAGGCCCCCTTCGGCTACATCGACGCCGACGGCAAGCCCGCCGGATACGACGTCGTCTACGGCGACCGCATCGCCGCCGACCTGGGCGTCACCGCCAAGTACGTCCCCGTCGACGCCGCCGCCCGCACCGAGGTCCTCGCCTCCAACAAGGTCGACATCACCCTCGCGAACTTTACCGTCACGCCCGAGCGCGCCGAAAAGGTCGACTTCGCGAACCCCTACTTCAAGGTCTCCCTCGGCGTCGTCTCGCCCACCTCGGCTGAAATCACCGACGTGAGCCAGCTGGCCGGCAAGACCCTCATCGTCACCAAGGGCACGACCGCCGAAGCCTACTTCGAGGCCAACCACCCCGAGGTCAAGCTCCAGAAGTATGACCAGTACTCCGACGCCTACCAGGCCCTCGAGGACGGCCGCGGCGACGCCTTCTCCACCGACAACACCGAGGTCATCGCCTGGGCGATCGCGCACCCCGGCTTCAGCGTCGGCATCAAGAGCCTGGGCGAGACCAGCTACATCGCGGCCGCCGTCAAGAAGGGCAACACCGCCCTCCTCGACTGGCTGAACAACGAACTCGTGGACCTCGGCAAGGAGAACTTCTTCCACAAGGACTACGAGCAGACCCTCGCCCCCGTCTACGGTGACGCCGCGACCCCCGACGACCTGGTCGTCGAAGGCGGCCAGGACACCACCTCCACCAACTAATACGGGTACGAGGCCGTGGCCCCCTGACGGGTCCCGCCGCGGGTGATCGCCTGGCGCGGCCACGGCCTCGTCCCAGACTTCGCTTATGAATCTTGAGATCCTGGCGCGATACGCGCCCATGTACGTTGACGCCGCCATCCTCACCCTGAGGATCGCGGCCATCGGCATCGTCGGCTCCCTCGCCCTCGGCCTGCTCGTGGCCGCGATCCGGCACTACCGGATCCCGATCGCCTCCCAGATCGGCGCCGCCTACGTCGAGCTGTCGCGTAACACGCCGCTGCTCGTGCAGCTGTTCTTCATCTACTTCGGCCTGCCGCGCGTGGGCATCAAGTGGAGCGGCGAGACCTGCGCGATCGTCGGCCTGATCTTCCTGGGCGGCGCCTACATGGCGGAGGCCCTGCGTTCCGGCCTCGACTCGATCGCCACCATCCAGTGGGAGTCAGCCTCCGCGCTCGGCCTCACGCGCACGCAGACGCTGCGCCACGTCGCCCTGCCGCAGGCCATCGCGACCTCCGTGCCGCCGCTGGCCGCCAACGTCATCTTCCTCATCAAGGAAACTTCCGTCGTCTCGGTCGTCGCGCTGCCCGACCTCGTGTACGTCGCGAAAGACCTCATCGGCATGTCCTACAACACCTCCGAAGCGCTGGTCCTCCTGGTCCTCGCCTACCTGGTGATCCTCCTGCCCGTGTCCATCGCGGCCCGACTGATCGAAAAGAAGGTGCGCCGTGGCGGATTTGGGAATTAACGTCATCTTCGAAGGCCGCAACCTCGTGCGTATCCTCGAGGGCTTGGGCGTCACCGTCGGCATCTCCGCGCTGTCCGTCGTGCTGTCCCTGATCCTCGGCGTGTTCGTGGGCCTCGGCATGCGCTCGCGCTGGCGAGCCCTGCGCTGGCTCATGCAGCTTTACCTCGAGTTCGTGCGCATCATGCCCCAGCTCGTCCTCCTGTTCGTCGCCTACTTCGGGCTCACGCGCGTCGCGGGGATCAACCTGAACGGCATCACCGCGTCCGTCCTCGTCTTCACCCTGTGGGGCGGCGCCGAAATGGGTGACCTCGTGCGAGGCGCGCTCATCTCGATCCCGCGCCACCAGTACGAGTCCGCGTCCGCCCTGGGGCTCACCCCGAGGCAGACCATGCGCCGCGTCATCCTGCCGCAAACCCTGCGCGCCCTCGCGCCCCCGGCCGTCAACCTCATCACCCGCATGATCAAGACGACGTCCCTCGTCGTCCTCATCGGCGTCGTCGAAGTCCTCAAAGTCGGACAGCAGATCATCGACGCCAACCGCTTCAACTACCCGACCGCCTCGCTGTGGATCTACGGCCTGATCTTCGCGCTGTACTTCCTCATCTGCTGGCCCATCTCGCTCCTCTCACGCCACATGGAGAAAACATGGCAGAACTGACCTCCGACCCGCAGGAACGCCTCGCCGACGCCCCGACCGCCGCCCTCTCGCCCGAGCGCGCCACGGCCTCGTCTCCGAACACCCCGCAGCTGCGCCTCGTCGACCTCGACAAGACCTACCCCGGCGGGCACCACGCCCTGCGCGGCGTCTCCCTCGACGTCGCCGACGGTGAAGTCGTCGTCATCATCGGCCCCTCCGGCTGCGGCAAGTCCACGCTCCTGCGCACCATCAACGGCCTCGAGCCCATCAACTCCGGGCAGATCATCTTCGACGGGACCGACCTGGCCGCGCCCGGCGTCTCCTGGCCCGAGGTGCGCCGCCGCATCGGCATGGTCTTCCAGTCCTACGAGCTCTTCCCCCACCTGACCGTCATGGGGAACCTGACGCTCGCCCCCGGCCTCGTCGCGGGAGAATCGCGCGCCGACGCGAGCGCGCGGGCACTCAAACTGCTCGAGCGCGTCGGCCTGGCGGACCGCGCCGACGACTACCCGCGCCAGCTCTCCGGCGGCCAGCGCCAGCGCGTCGCCATCGTGCGCGCCCTCATGATGAACCCCGAGATCCTCCTCCTCGACGAGGTCACCGCCTCCCTCGACCCGGAGATGGTGCGCGAGGTCCTCGACGTCGTCCTCGAGCTGGCGCGCACCGGCATGACGATGCTCATCGTCACCCACGAGATGGGCTTCGCCCGCGCGATCGCCGACCGCATCGTCTTCATGGACGAGGGACGCATCGTCGAGGTCGACCCGCCGCGCAAGTTCTTCGCGGACCCGTCCTCGGATCGCGCGCGCAAGTTCCTCGACATCTTCAGCTTTGAGGGCGCCAAGCTGTAAGCGCGTCGTGGCTCCTCGCGGAGGGGTCTGAGCGGGGGCGCAGGCCGGTGGTTTGCGCCCCCGTTGCTGTGCTTGTTGCTGTGTGCCCCGGCTGTTTTCCGGGCGCCGGAGGGGTTGACGTTGCCGGGCCGGGCTGCTTGGTGCGCCGTGGGCGGCGGCCCGCCCGCGAGATCGCCACACGCGAGCCTAAAGGCTCGGAGTGATCGATCTCGAAGCCCGGCCAGGCCTTGCCGCCGCCCACGGGCGCCGCAGCCTGGATTAGCAGTCGCGCGGCGCTCTCCACACAGCAGGGGATCGGCGCGTCTGGACATTTCCTGATTCAGCTCGACCCGGCGGCGTCCTTCGTGCAGTTTGCTTGTGATGGTGGCATCGATTGACCTGCAGATGCCGCGTTTGTTCTTGTTGATTGGGGCACTGCCACTGATCGGGTGTAGCGCTAAGTCACGGGCGAAGTGCCCCTTGTGGCGCTGACTGGGGGAGGTTGGAGAGATACTCGGCTCGCCGCTGCCGTTCGCCGGCATCATGACCAGATCGCGTGGCGGTCTTCTGGTGGGTGTGGCTGCGTGTCCTGGATAGGAGGTTGAGTTCTGGATAGGAAAAGGCTATGCGGATAGGTTACGAGGATCCGGATACCTTAATAACCTATCCGCGTGCGCATAACCTATCCGCATCGTCGTAACCTATCCGCATGAGGTGCACTCGGCCGACTGGAGCTCCAGGGGGGACGCGTGCACTGGCTGTCAAGAAGCAACCTATCCGCGTCGCGGCCACGGCCATGGAGCGGTTTCCCAACAATGTCGCACGTAATTTCCCTGTCAATCTTTCAGTAATTGAAATATGGTTGTTGCAATTCCAACGTTTCTGGGCGTAGGCGAAAACTGACCGGAGGAAATTACGTGCGAGATTGCAAGAGAGGGTTGTACGTACCGCGCATGACCGCGAAGTAGTGCCCCGCGGGATTATTCGACGCACCCTGTACCTGCAAGCTGTGTCCGCCCGCGAATGCACGCCCGCCGAGTTCGCCCACGACATGACGCCCCGGCTCAGCCGATCAGCGTCGACTGGTGGTGCACCATGACCAGGCACGCGTCCCCAGAGGTCGCCGGCGCCCACACGCTGGATTCCAGCGACGCGCCGCCCTCC
Source organism: Actinomyces bouchesdurhonensis (assembly GCF_963540955.1). Classification (NCBI taxonomy): domain Bacteria; kingdom Bacillati; phylum Actinomycetota; class Actinomycetes; order Actinomycetales; family Actinomycetaceae; genus Actinomyces; species Actinomyces bouchesdurhonensis. The sequence goes on along the minus strand of NZ_CAUTSL010000020.1, from coordinate 3,841 downwards.
CAGCGCACCCGGTAGCGCGTCAGGAACGCCCCGCCCAGGTCGTGCGCGTCGATGCGGCCGATAGCTGGGGAGGCGGGCGAGGACCCCGCCAGCGTCGTGGTCGCCGCGCCACCCGGCCAGATGCGCGTCGTGCGCTCGTCGGTCATGGCCGCCAGCGCCTCCTCGTCGCCGCCGGTCCACGCCAGGATGAACTCGCGCTCGCGGGCGATCGCGTCCTCGGTGGTCGGAGCGCTCACGGACGAGGCCGGGGCCGCCTCCGCTGGTTCGCGAGCCTCTGTGGGTGCGGAGAAAACGCTGGGGTGAGAACGGAAAGTCGATGTCGTGGCTCCGTCGGTGGAGGCGGCGTGTGAAGCGGACGTAGACGTCGGTGCGGTCGCGGTTTCCTCCGCGTGTTCGCTCGGGCGCGTGGGCGCAGCGGCGGCCTTGTCGGCCTCGGCGTGACGCTTTCCGGCAGGTGTGCTCGCGCCGGACTCCACAGCGTCGTGCGGTTCAACGGCCGCGGACGCGGAGGCGGCGCCCCCGGACGCCTGGCCCGCGGACGCAGCGCCGCGTGACGAGCCGCCCCCGAATCCCGGTCCCGGCTCGGGCGTGCGCCCAGCCTGGTAGGCCTCGGCGCACGCGCGCGCGAGGTCGTCGGCGCGCTCGTTCATGCGGTGCCCGGCGTGGCCTTTGACCCACTCGAAGGTGACGCGTCGCCCTTCCATGGCGCGGTCGATCTCCTGGATGAGCTCCAGGTTCTTGATGGGCTTCTTGTCGGCTTTCGTCCAGCCGCGTTTCTTCCAGCCGAGCCGCCACTTGGACACGACGTTGATCGCGTACTGCGAGTCGGCGAGGATGTGCAGCTCTTCGTCGGTGTCGGCGGTGGCCTGAAGCAGGCGCAGGATGGCGGTCAGCTCACCCAGGTTGTTGGTGCCCGTCGGCCAGCCGCCCGCGTCCCACGTGTCCTCGTCCACGTACCAGGCCCACCCTGCGGGCCCGGGATTGCCGAGGGAAGAACCGTCTGCCGCCGCCGTAATCGTCATGCTCTCATCCTATCGGCATCGCGCTTCCCTGATCGGAAAGGGGGTACGAGGCCGGGGCCGCCTCGGCCTCGTCCTCTACACTCTGGGGGTGGGCGTGGAAGCGCCCTTAGCCGCATAGACGAGGATGAATCGATGATGAACGCTAACGCCACCGGCTCGCTGCCGACGGAGACGCAGGCGCGACGACGCGGTCTCCTGTTGAGTTCGAGGGGCGCACGCCGGTGCGGCATTGTTGCGGCGGCTCTGTCGGCGGCTGTGCTCCTGTCGAGCTGCGAGGCGTATGTTGCTCCGACGAGCACGCCGGTCGACAAGCTGAGCACGGGGGATGCTGTGATGGCTGTGTGGATGCGTGAGGGACGGTCGGTGTCGGGCCTCGGAAAGCCAACCTACGATAGTGGGATCGGGCTCCTTGACGAGGAGGGTAACGTTGACCTGAGTTTTATCGATGAGAGGACTGTGGGGGACTTGGCGTGGACTAAGCGTGGCCTCTCCTACAGTGAAGAAAACAATGAGTTTCTGACAACGGCGAGTGGAACACAACGTATCCCGCGCCCGGCTGATCGGTCGTTGGAATATAAGCGCTATGAGCTCCCCGATGGGCGAATCGCGGTCCTTAGCGCGTCGCGGAACTGGGGTTATCGGGTCGATACCATTGAGCTCGATGGAACCATAACAAGCGCGGAAACACGGGACACAAAAGGGGATGTTGGACTGTGCGGTGCGCGGGTTCTGGCGATCACCGACACCGAGGAATCCGAAAGCATCGAGGCCTCTGCCCACGAGGCCTATACGCCTCAGTCGGGTGACCCTGTGAATCCGGAGAAACTCGCGGCTGTCGTGCAATTGGATGATCCCGTCGACGATGCGCCCAGAGTCCTCGCCACCGCACCGATGATTGAGGGATTGAAATCAGGGCAATTCATGTTCGCCTGCGAGGGGGATGTCATCACGCTGCCGAGCATGGTGCAGGACGATCCTGCCGCTGCTCGTGACTTTGGCATGATGGCAACGACTGGCCCCATGGTTCTGCAGCGCTGGGACCTGTCGACGGGGCAGCGCACGGTGATCCCTGTCCTCGATGAGAATGGCGATGAGATCACGCTGAGCAACGATCTGACGATCTTCGGCTATCAGGCGATTCAGGTTGGAGACGAGTACAGGTTCATCAGTAGTAGGGGCCATGCCTTCACGGTCAATCTCAGGAGCGGTCAGGCCCGTCACCTCTTCACTATCCCTGCGGAGACCGTGTCGCATCCGACTTTATTCCAGGTGACTGAGACAGGCGCCTACGCGCTTGAAGATCGCTACCGCGAGCACGTCGTCACGCTCTCCTACCAGCCGTGGGATGGGGGAGAGCTCCGCGAGGTCTTCACAACGAATAAGCTGGAGAAGTATCTGCGGACGTCGGGCGGATTCTTGTCGTCGGGCCATGAGCGAGAGATCGAATCCTTTGCCCTGCGTCCGGGCTGGGACGGTGGCGCACAGTAACGCGAGATCCCTGTCCGCTCCGCTCGTCTGGGAGGGACGAGGCCGGTAACGCCTCGTGGTCGGTGTGCCGGATGGGTGTCATAGTTGTGCATGCAGCGTACGCCGGGTTGCTTGTCAGTTCTGGTAAACCGTTGAACTGTAGCCACAGAATGCTGTACACTTTTCTTACGGTGCTGATTGTATCGTTCGTTTCAATGGTGAAATTGGATGAGGATCATGAGCTACAAATCGAGATTTTTTGCGATGGTGGCCGCTGCTTTGCTGGTTGTGTCTCTCCCATCTGCTGGGTATGCCGCTGGGCAGACTGAGGAGGAGCTTGCGCATCAGATCCAGGAATATGTACCGGGTGTGGGCGTCGATGACATCCTCGCAGGCGCGCACGCGTGGTCGGCTGAGTCAGGACAGGATGTGCGTACTGTGCTTGTAGAGGCTCTGGAACAGGCTCGTGACAATCAGATCGTTCAACGCAGGTCGGGGATTTCGGAGCGTGGATCAGGTGCTCGGGATACTGAGCTGCGTAAGTCGGACTACAAAGGTGACGTATTCTATGAGCCTGTGTGGCCAGCCGGGCACGTAGGTATTTTTGGTGGGAATGACTGGATTGTCGAAGCGCCCGGTCTGGGCCAGGTGTCGCATTGGAAATGGGTGTGGGATAAAAGGGTCCTCTCGGGGACACGGTATTTTTACTACCATGTGTCGCAGGCAACTCAGGATGCGGCTGCTGACTACGCCTATAATAACCTTCTTGAGCGTCCCTATAGCATTAACTTTGCTGTGAACAAAGGAATGAATCCTCATCGATTGAATTGTTCGCAGCTGGTCTGGTTTGCCTATATGAGGGCGACGGGGACTGATATTGATGGCAATGGTGGCATGGGAGTTTATCCCAAGGATCTTACTGTTGGGTCATTACCCTATAATTACAAGACTATTTGGTAAAATGCCAATGGTGAAAAATGCGGTAACGTGCATGGTGATCGCTCTTACGGCGTTACTGTGTGTGTCGTGTTCAGCAGGTGGGGATATTCGTGTTGTCTCGATTGAGCAAGTCAGTCCGGGCGAAGCGAACATCGTCGTGCGCATCAGCAATGGAGACTCGGTAGATAAGACAGGTTATCGCGTGCGTGAAGGTTATATCGCCTTCCTGCATGATGATGGGACTGGAATTGTCGGTACCGCAGGTGCCATGGAGGGGGCATCTGTTCTCTGGTCGCCTCGTGGTGTCACATACGGGACCGAGACCTATGAGTACCTCACGACGGATGAGGGGACAACACGTTTCACGCGTGAAACATCGAAACCATACGAGCTGCAGCGCTACGAGTTTCCGA
>NZ_CAUTSL010000019.1:0-40268 GCF_963540955.1 Actinomyces bouchesdurhonensis | reverse complement strand
CTCCTCCACTCCGGCGGATTCCAACACCTCCTACACCCTTAAATGCGAAGAGCCACATAACCAACACGTTATGTCCTTTAATCCCGACACTGAGTTAGAGCAGCCGACAGGGCATCACAAGCACACCAGCGGCCCACGCTGACGCACAAGCGGAGGGACAGGAAGAACCTGTCCCTCCGCTTGTGCAATGAGTTCAATCAGATTGCCTGAGTGAGCGCGTCGGCGAGTTCGCCCGCCTCCTGGGTGCTCATCTCAATCACGAGGCGACCGCCCCCTTCAGTGGGGATCCGCACGACGATGCCGCGACCTTCCGCGGTTACTTCGAGTGGGCCATCCCCCGTGCGAGGTTTCATCGCTGCCATGTTGAGGACTCCTTCCGAAACTACTGCCCACGCCGCCCACGGCGGGGCACCCCATCAATCTTACCGGATAACTGCGCGTTGTCCTTGACAGGTGATGCACTCTCAGGAATAAAAACAAGCTAACCCATGGACGTGCCCAGTAAACACGACCTTGTCAGCGCATCAGAACCCCTCACAATGAGCGCGTTACACTACTCACCCGTTGCTAGGCTCACCGCCTCCTCAGGGTCATCCACGACATGCAGCAGCTCCACGTCACCTGGGGAAATCATGCCAGCCTCCACCATGGCCGAACGAATCCACTCCACAAGGCCGGACCAGTACTGCGTACCGACGAGCACCAGCGGGAATGACCGAATCTTCCCCGTCTGGACCAGGGTCGCAGATTCGAAGAGCTCGTCCATTGTGCCAAAGCCCCCCGGCATCACGATGAAGCCCTGCGAATACTTGACGAACATGGTCTTGCGGGCGAAGAAATAGCGGAAGTTGACGCCGCGGTTGATCCACTGGTTCATGCCCTGTTCGCGTGGCAGCTCGATGCCCAGGCCCACGGACGTACCGCCGGCCTCCCACGCGCCACGGTTCGCGGCCTCCATCATGCCCGGCCCCCCACCAGTGATGACCGCATAGCCACGCTCGGCCAACAGCTGGCCGATACGCTGCGCAGCCCGATAGAGAGGTTCGTCGGGGCGAGTACGAGCCGATCCGAAGACGGAAATGGCGGGTCCGACCTTGGCTAGGGCTTCGAAACCTTCGACGAACTCGGATTGAATGCGCAGAACACGCCAAGGATCGGTGTGCTTCCAGTCCGCGCTCTGCTCCGTCTGGAGCAGCGATGCGTCAGCTGTCAGGTGTGGAATCTGGTCTCCACGTAGCACGAGCGAGCCACGGCGATAGGTATTGTCGGGTGTACTCATGGTCTATCCTTTCGGTCGACGTGGGTGGGGCGGACTCAGGCCACGGGGCAGTCCATGGGCGTGTGGAGGCTACTGCGCGAGCAAGAAAGCGCGGAGTGTGCGATGCACCCGGACAATATCTGACACGGGCGCATGTTCGTCGCGCGTGTGGGCCAGGAGCGGGTCTCCTGGACCGAAATTCATGGCGGGCACACCCACCTGCGTAAAACGTGCGACGTCCGTCCACCCGACCTTGGCTGCAAGGCCTAGCTCGGCTCCGGCCTCGGCGGCGACGCGCCTAGCGACAGCAAGGAAGCGCTCGGCGACCGGCGAGTCCGCGCCGGGCCTGGCGCCCTCACACAGATCGTCCACCTCGATGGTCGCGTCCGTGCCCTCGAAGAGGGAGCGCACCCACTCCAGGGCGTCGTCGGCGCGCTTGGAGGGCGCGAAGCGATAGTTAACGGTCATGGACGCGGCCTCGGGGATCACATTGTTCGCGATGCCACCCTCAACGCGTACGACCGAGAGGGATTCGCGGAATTCGAGTCCGTCCACCAGCTCGACGGGGTTACCGTAGTCGGCGATGCGCTCGATGACGGGAGCCATGGCGTGGATCGCGTTGGAACCCATCCAGGCGCGCGCGGAATGCGCTGCCCTCCCGGGGAAGCGCGCGATGACGCGCAGCGTGCCGTTGCAGCCGCCCTCGACGTGGGCGGCGGTGGGTTCACCCAGGAGGGCGAGGTCGCCTGCCAGCCAGTGCGGGTGGTTGCGCTGAAGTCGCCCCAGGCCGTTGAGGTGGGAGGCGACCTCCTCATGGTCGTAGAAGATCCACGTGACGTCTGCCGTGAGCGCCGCGTGCGCGCCTGCCGCGATCAGCGGGCCGGCCTCGCAGGCGAGGGCAAGGGCCGCCGCGCATCCGCCGAGCATGTCGACCGAGCCGCGCCCCCACACGACCTCGACGCCGTCACGGATCTCGGCGCGCCCGGGCACGTTGTCGGCGATGGGGACGGTGTCCAAGTGTCCCGCGAGGACGACGCGCTGGGGCAGGCCCAGGCGGGTGCGCGCGCACACGGCGTCGCCGTCGCGCAGGATTTCCAGGGCGGGCACGGATCCGAATCCGGCGGAGCGCAGCGCGGCCTCGACGGCGTCCGCCAGCGGGCCTTCCTGCCCCGACACCGAGGGGATGTCGATCATTTGCCGTGTCAGCGAGAGCGCATCCGTGAGATCCGTCAGCTGCATGTGTCCTCCTTTATCGCTGCCTCCAGGATAGCGGCGCCCTCCCCCGTCTGTGTTCTGCCGCTCGCTCCCGAGCGGGGCCACGGCCTCGTTGATTCGCTCGGGTTTCCGCCACCGGACGTGCGGTGTTACCCTCAGCACATGACACGCTGTGCTGACCCGTCACTGTTCGCTGGTGTCGCTTCTTTCCTCTCCGCTTCCACGGGCGGTCGTTTCCGCCTCATCATCGGCTATGAGTCCGAGGACGGCGCGGAACTGGCGCGCGAGGGCGCCTCGATCGTCGAGGGCAGCGGAGGCCATGCGCTGCTCATGCCGCGCGCTCTGCCCGCCCCGGTCACCGCCTTTTCAGTGCGCATGGTGATGGCCGACGGCGCCGTGTACGTGAGAGCCGACGGCGAGGCGATCATCTACCTGGGTGGCCGGGCCGTCGATCGTTCGCGCGAGGGGGCGCCGGCCAGCGAGACGGTTCTCGCCCGCATCGACGAGGCCGTGGCGGCCTTCGCCGACGTGGCCACCATCCCTCGCGCCGAGGGCGGGTGGGAGTGGGTGGGCGACGGCATGATCGGCGCCTACGTGGACCGCGTGGCCTCGCGGATCACTTCGCTGGCGCAGGGATCGACCGTTCCCGCCGGAGTGCGCGTGGACGAGGCGTCGGGGCTCTTGGCCTTAGTCCTGGAGCGCGTGGGCGTGCCGGTCGTCGAGGCCGGGGCGGGCCTCACCCTGCGTGTGGCCTCCGACGGGCGCACGCTTGCCGCCTCACTGCCCGAGGAGCAGGTGCGCGCCGCGTTGGCCGATGCCACCTCGACGAACCCAGCGATTCCTTTAGGCGTGGGCATGTACTGCGTCGATCCCGCCTTCGTGATGGACGCGGACGCGATCAGCGCGGGAGCGGCCCTGGCTGCGTTGGCCGCCCGTTGAGGTCTCGGGACAGCTATCCGCGTGTTGTCCGTGGCGCGATACTCACGCGCAGACGCACGCCGGGACGCAGATGTGCATGCCCGCCCGTAGTCTGCGCGTATGAGTGAGAACACCCCACCCTTGGCCGCAGTTTCGCGCTTTGATCGGCCCTCCGCGCCCACCGCTCCCCTACAATCGTCCGGTAGAGAGAGCGGCGGAAGGTGGAACATGGCCCTCACATCGATCGAGATCTGCGCGGGCGCAGGCGGCCAGGCGCTTGGGCTGGAGCAGGCTGGCTTCGATCACCGTGCTGTCGTCGAAATCGATCACCATGCCTGCAACACGCTGCGCAAGAACCGTCCGGAATGGAACGTTATCGAGGGCGACGTCGTCCCCTGGATCAAGGAGCATGCTCACGAGTTCGCTGGCGTTGACTTGGTGGCCGGCGGCGTGCCCTGCCCGCCTTTTTCCTACGCGGGTAAGCAACTGGGTCCCGACGACGAGCGTGATCTTTTTCCCGCCATGATTGAACTCGTGCGCGTGGTTCAACCTCGCGCCATCATGATCGAAAACGTGCGTGGTTTGCTGGATCCGAAGTTCGCGCAGTACCGCGCTGGGGTAGAGGATCATTTGCGCGAGATCGGTTACTCCCTCCAGTGGCGGCTTCTCCAGGCCTCCGACTTTGGCGTTCCTCAACTACGTCCACGTGTGATTGCGGTCGGTTTCCGCGACGACATCGAGGCTCCCTTTGAATACCCCCAGCCCCTGTCCGAGGCCGCACCCACGGTCGGACAGGCTTTGGAGGACCTCATGGTGGCACACGGGTGGCAAGGTGCCAAGGATTGGGCGAGGCGCGCAGACCGCATAGCGCCGACGCTCGTGGGCGGCTCTAAGAAGCACGGTGGACCCGACTTAGGTCCCACCCGGGCCAGGCGAGCTTGGGCGGAACTAGGCGTCAACGGTTCAACAATCGCGCCTGCGCCTCCAGACCCCGATTTCGAGGGCGACCCGCGTCTGACAGTCCGCATGGCCGCCCGCATCCAGGGTTTCCCTGACGATTGGGTGATCACGGGGGCAAAAACAAACGCATATCGCCAGGTTGGCAACGCTTTTCCCCCGCCGGTCGCACGTGCGGTCGGCGCACAAATTGCTTCCACGCTGCGGATGGACAGCCGCGAGAGCGAGGCCGTCGCATGAGTATTAATCTGCTCGAAGAGCGACACATCTTCCATCGCCAGCTGACAGACTCGCATACCCTGTCAATTAACTCGGATGGAGTAGCCAGCAACGCTGACAAGTCCCAGCGCCTCTCTTGCGAAGTTGCTCTGCGCGTCGCCCGGAAGCTCGGCGCGGCAGAGGGAGTGCGTAAACTGGACGGGCAGAGTGCAGGGAGAAACTTCGAAGCCGCTGTCTCGGCCTTCGTCAGTGCAACTTTCCCGGCGCTATCGATGCTGCGTCCCGGTCACTGGGAGATCCTCAACGTCGGTAGTTCGCGGCAAGGACAATTCTTGGCACAGTTCGAGCCCTATCGTCACCTCCGAGAACTGACAGAAGCGATCGAGCAGAACCCAGCTTTGGCAACCGTCCTGGGAAACTCCTACGACATCTCTCCCGATGTCCTAGTGCTGCGAAAACCAGTGCCCCCGCAGGTGCTGACGGAGTCGGGAATCATTATTGATGGGGCTGCTTCTTATTCTCCGTTGGTGTCTCGACACTCGCAAGCCCCCATCGTTCACGCCGTCATCTCATGCAAATGGACGCTGCGATCAGATCGTGCTCAAAATGCGCGATCCGAGGCACTCAATCTCATTAGGAATCGAAAGGGCCGCACCCCGCACATCGTGGTCGTGACCGGCGAGCCTATGCCTTCCCGACTCGCATCCCTCGCCCTCGGAACAGGTGACATTGACACCATGTACCACTTCGCACTGTCCGAATTGGTCGAAGCCACCCGCGCTTCACGCAACGCTGAGGCAATGAAGACACTCGACAATCTCATCAACGGCCAGCGACTGCGCGACATCGCCGATCTACCGCTCGACTTGGCTATCTAGGCGACACCGCCGCTAAGAGAGCACCGGAAACGACCGTGCCCCGGGGCGCAGTTCACATTCACGAACGGCGCATCCCGGGGCACGACAGACGTTGCCGACAACGATCACACGTCGAAGGGCGTAGAGATGACCATGCCGCCGGTCTCGATCTGCCCGGCCATGTCGGACAGGCCGAGCTTCAGTTCGGAGGAGAGCATCGGCGTGTATGCGCCGAAGCCGGTGAGGATGACCCCGCCAGACGCGAGCGAAACCGGCACGGTTGAAGCCGCCGCCCCCTGAGTGGCCTGCGTGATGAGCGTGTCCATGGCCTGCGAATAGTCGACGACAATACCGGTCAGGACCGGCGCGCCAATCGCGGCGCGCACGTCATCAGCGATCTGAACGTAGCTGAACGCATCCGAGAAAGACTGCGTTTCAGCCTGCTGCACGACCGGCACACCTGACTGCTCGCCAGACTGCCCGGACATCACGTCCTCGGTGGACTCGGCTTCGTCGCGTGTCAGGCCCTTCAGGTCGGCTTTCGTCAGGCCGGACCACACGAGGCGAACCATCGGGTTGGCGGCCTCGGTGACGGCACGAGCGGCACCGACATTGTTTTCACCGGCGAGCGGAACGATGATGTCCGCGCCCTTCGCGATAAAGTCAGCTGCTGCGGCCTGCACCTGGTCGGCGTTCTCCGCATAGGTACCTGAACCGGCGCCATTACTCCAGCCGAGCACGCTGATCGACGTGCCACTGGCGAGATTGTAAGCGTCGACCCCCTGCGCGAAGGCATCCATTTGGGAATTCGTCACGTTGTCGGAAGAGCCACCGATGACGGCGAGCAGACCCGTCGTCGTCATGCCCGCCGACGCGTACCCAGCCAAGTAGGCGGCCTGGGAGGCGTCAACGTCGACGATGGAGCCGTTGTTCAGAGACGTGGGCGCCCCCTTGGCGTCCGTGAAGGAGGCGCCGACGAGCGCGAAGCGCACCGAGGAGTTGGCACGCGCCGCCTCGGAGATGGCCGAGGCCATGGTCGAGTCAGTGCCGACAATCAACGTGCATCCAGACGCCACGAGCGAGGCCGGGGCCCCGTCTCCGGATGCTGACTCGTAGGCTATAGAGGCGTTGTCGGCGGCACCCGCTAGGGCTTTCGCGACGGGATCGGTGTCCGCGTGTGCAGCTGAAGTGGCGGCGCAGACCTTGGCGCTCGTGGCAGGGGTGGCGGAGGGCGTATCCGAGCATGCGCTCACGACCATGGCGGCCGCGGTGGCCGTGGCTGCGAGGGCGACAATGGTCCGCTTATTCACGTCTGATGCCTTTCGTCGGGGCGTCGTTCTGCCCTTCACGGTACCAGCCTGACACCTGGTCAGGTCGGGCGGGGCGGCGCAGCTCACCCGCGAACGGCAAGAAGTCGGCGGTGCGGCCTCTCCCTTCCGTGGATCCTGCACCGCCGTTAACTGCGTGTCACAGCAGGTCGGAGCGTCCGCGCTTGGCCAGCGTGTCGACGACGGCCTTGACGGATTGGGCGCGGTCGAGTCGCGTGACGAGGACGGCGTCGGCGGTCAGGGCGACAGCGACGTCGGGCACGCCGACGAGGGCGACAAGGGGACCGTTCTCAGCGCCGTAGACGGCAGAGCCGTCGGATTCCACGCGGATCGCCTCACCAAGGCCACCCGTGGACGCCGCAATGCCCGTGAGCGCCTCGAAGTCACCCAGGTCCGTCCACCCGATCTGCGGGTGCGCGGGGACGACGGCCACTCCCCCGTCGGCGGCGACGGGCTCGGCGATGGCGTGGTCGATGGCGATCTTGGTCAGGTGCGGCCAGTTTTCCTCGAGGGTTCGCTCGAAGGAATCGGTGCCCCACGCGTGCGCGATCGTCTCCAAGCGCTCGTGCATATCCGGCAGCAGGCGGGCCAGGTGCGAGGCCAGGACCCCCGCGGACATGATGAACATTCCGGCGTTCCACAGGTAACCCTGCGACACGTAGCGCGCCGCCGTCTGGGCGTCTGGCTTCTCAACGAACTCGGCGACCCGGCGGGCGCGAGCGGGAATTGAGGAGGACCCGGGTTGGTCACCATCCAGCACGGGCCCGGGCGCGATGTACCCGTACGCGGTCGAGGCCTCGGTGGGGGCAAGACCGATCGTCACGACGTAGCCGTGCCTGGCAGCGTCGATCGCAGTCGCGATAGCGTCGCGCAGCAGTTCAGGGCAAGCGATCAGGTGATCGGCTGCAAAGGAACCGACGATCGCGTCATCTCCGAAGCGCTCGCGCACAACGTAGGCCGCCAGGCCAATCGCGGCCATGGAGTCACGCCCGGAGGGTTCGATGAGGAGCGTGCGCTCATCGGAGGAAGCGAACTCGGGCAACTGGGCGAGGACACCCTCGCGATGAGCAGCACCGGTCACGATCGTCACGGTCGAGGCCGACTGCTCCAGGCGGTCCACCGTTCCTTGCAGGAGGGTGCGGCCCGAGCCAGCCAGATCAAGGAGAAACTTGGGGCGGCGGCGGCGCGACAGTGGCCACAGGCGAGTGCCGGCGCCGCCGGCGGGGATGATTACGTGAAGGTCACTCATGCACCCAGTATCGCAGATACGGCGAGGGGGCGGGGCTGGGGCCTCGCCCCCTCGCCGAAAGCGTCTGCTACGCGAGCATCACTCAGCGTCGCCTTCGGCAGGAGCCGCGGACTCGGCCACGGCCTCGGCGTCTTCCTCAGCCTCTTCAGCGGCTTCCTGGACGGACACGACGACCGTCTCAGGATCGAGCTCAACCTCAACGCCGACGGGCAGCTGAAGGTCGGCGACGTGCAGCGCGGTACCAGCCTCGACACCCTCGATGGACACCTCGAGGTGCTCGGGGATGGCGGTGGCGGGAGCCTTGACGAGGATGGTGAACTCCTCGACCGCGTGCACGGTGCCCGGGACGGGTTCGCCGACGACGACGACGGGAACCTCAACGTCGACCTTCTCGCCGGCCTTGACAGCCAGGAAGTCGGCGTGCAGGATGTCGCGGCGCACCGGGTGAACCTGAACATCCTTGACGAGGGCCAGCTGAGTCTTACCCTCGATCTTCAGCTCAACGAGCGCGTTCTTATTGCCGCGCACGATGAGGAACAGGTCGTGACCGGGCACATCCAGGTGACGGGGCTCGGCGCCGTGGCCGTAGAGGACCGTGGGCACCTTGCCGGCGCGGCGGGCGCGGCGCGCAGAGCCCTTGCCGAACTCGGTACGCTCTTCAGCAAGCAGGACGGGATTGTCGCTCATGTGTCTATCCTTCGTTTCTCAGGTCCGGCGTCGGTGTCGGCAGAGTGAAGGAAACGCGAGGCATCTCAATTCAGGCCCTGTCGATAACGGCGGATACGGATCCGCCCTCGCCGGAGCAACCCCAACAGGGTACCTTACGGCGAGGGCGGATGTGAAGCGGAAGACGGTCAGTTAAACAAGGATGTGACAGAACCGTCTTCAAAAACCTCGTGGATCGCGCGGGCCAGAAGCGGCGCGATCGACAAAACGGTGAGCTGCTCGAAGCGTTTCTCGGCAGGGATCGGCAAGGTGTCGGTGACAACGACCTCGGCGGCACCGGACTCGGAGAGACGCTTAGTGGCGGGGTCGGAGAGGATGCCGTGGGTGGCCACGACGATGACTTTCTTAGCACCGGCGTTGTTGAGTACATTGATCGCTTCGGTGATCGTGCCTGCCGTGTCGATCATGTCATCGACCAGGACACATTCCTTGCCAGCGACGTCACCGACGACACGGTTTGCGACTGCGACGTTCGGGCGGGTCGTGTCACGGGTCTTATGAACGAAGGCGAGGGGCGCGCCACCCAGCTTCTTCGACCACTTTTCGGCGACCCTGATACGGCCCGCGTCAGGGGAAACAACAGCCGTGTTGGACAGGTCGACGCGGCCACGCACGTAGTCCACGAGAACCGGCATCGCGAAGAGGTGATCGACGGGACCATCGAAGAAACCCTGCTCCTGCGAGGCGTGCAGGTCCACACTCATGATGCGGTCAGCACCAGCGGCACGATACAGGTCGGCCACGAGGCGGGCAGAGATGGGTTCGCGGCCCTGATGCTTCTTGTCCTGGCGCGAGTATGGGTAGAAAGGAGCAACCACGGTGATGCGCTTCGCGGAAGCACGCTTCGCAGCGTCAATCATGATGAGCTGCTCCATGAGCCACTTATTGATGTCGCCCGCGATGGACTGCAGGACGAACACGTCGGCGCCGCGAACGGACTCGTTGAAGCGCACGTAAATCTCGCCGGAGGCGAAGTCGTAGGCCGTCACCGGCGAAACCCCACATCCGATTTCCTCGCCCACGGCGTGAGCCAGGTCCATGTGAGCTCGTCCAGAAACGAGGACGAGGTTTTTCTCTCCGGTGGTCACCAGTCCGCTCATGCGGTTGTCTCTCCTTGTGTTGGATCAGGCGCGACGCGCCACGATCAGTGTGCCGATGGTGCTATAGGGCGTAACCATCGTATCGGCTGCAACGCAGCCCTGACCGACCCACGCGGAAGGAACCACGGCGCGATCCCCGATTTCCGCATCGATCAGCGTGGCGTTAGGACCGATTTCACAGTCGGCTCCAACAGTGGTAGTACCCCGCAGGCAGCTGCCAGGGTAGATCGTGGTGTCCGCGCCGACCTGCACATCAACATCGATCCAGGTGGAGGCCGGATCGACGATGGTCACGCCGGAGCGCATGAGCGCAGCGCAAATGCGTTTGTTGAGTTCGGCACCCAGCTCTGCGAGCTGGACACGGTCATTCGCGCCAGCGCTCTGCCAATGGTCGGTAAGCTCGAGCGCTCCGGCGGTGCGTCCGGCGGGGGCCGCTGCCGCCAGAACGTCAGTCAGATACACCTCGCCCTGATCGTTGTCTGTCCCCAGGGAAGCCAGGGATGCGCGCAGGAAGTCCGCGTCGAAAGCATAGATACCGGCGTTGATCTCGTTGATGGCGGCCTGCTCGGGCGTCGCGTCACGTTGCTCAACGATGGCAGTGACCGTGCCGGAGTCATCGCGGATAATGCGCCCGTATCCGGTCGGGTCATCGACGCGCGAAGTCAGGACTGTCACCGCATGACCCGCGCTCTCGTGAGTGGCGACCAGCTCGGCGAGAGTGTCGGTGGACAGGAGGGGAACATCACCGTAGGTGACGACGATGGTTCCGCAGGTCGGGGCAACCGCAGCGTCAAGCGCAGCAAGACCACACTGAACAGCGCGTCCAGTGCCGGGGATCTCATCCTGGTCGGCGATGATGGCCCCCGGATTCACACGCGCAATTTCTGCGGCGACGACCTCACGCTGGTGACGCACAACGGCGACCACATGATCGGGATCGAGGCCGCTGGCTGCCCGCAGCGCGTGACCGATCATGGACAAGCCAGCAAGGGGATGCACAACCTTCGGGAGGGCTGATTTCATGCGCGTTCCCTGACCGGCGGCCAGGACGATGACGGCGGCGGGGCGAGACATGTTCCTCCTCAGGGGGTTAACGGACCCCAACGGGTCCGATCGCTCCGCCCCTAGGATTCGAACCTAGACTAAAGGCACCAAAAACCTCTGTGCTGCCGTTACACCAAGGCGGAATGCGTCCACGGTGATAATACCCGGAGTCCGCATGCCCTTTCAAACGCGCCACACACCCAGCTCTGATCGCCCGCCCCGCCGGGGCCTCGTCCCGTGTGATACTGGAGGGCATGGCTGAGAAGAGGACACGCATGAGCGGCTTTGCGCGCCGCGAACAGCTGGTGAGCGTGGGCCGTTCCCTGTTCGCAGAAAAGGGATTCGGAGCAACCAGCGTCGAGGAGATCGCAACTCGCGCAAAGGTCTCCAAGCCCGTGATCTACGAGCATTTCGGCGGCAAGGAAGGGCTGTACGCGGTGATCGTCGACCGCGAGGTGCAGGCGCTCATCACCTCACTACAGTCATCGCTGGAATCCTCGGAGCGTCCGCGTCTCATTTTGGAGAACGCGACCCTGGGTCTGCTAGATTACATTGAGCGCAACACGGACGGCTTCCGGGTCCTGGTGCGCGACGCCCCCTCGGATCGCACGGCCGGATCGTTTTCGTCGATCATGGGCGACGTCGCCACTCGCGTCGAACACATCATCGCCGAGCAGTTCAAACGTTCCAACTTCGACACCACCTGGTCGCCCCTGTACGCGCAGATGCTGGTCGGCCTCATCGCCCAGGTCGGCCAGTGGTGGCTGGATGAGCGCCGCATGAAGAAGGACGAGGTCGCCGCACACGTCGTCAACCTCATCTGGAACGGTCAACGCGGCCTGAGTCCCCACCCCACCCTGCGGGTGCGCTCGAGCGACGGACGATAAATAGTCACTGCGAGGCACACGACGAGGCCGCGGCAGGGGTACCCGCCACGGCCTCGTACGCTTGTGGTGCGTTCAGCGCTCCTGGAAGGAGAGGCAGTCCGCGGTGCCCGCGCCAACGGAGATAGAGGCGGCGGTGCATTCAAGGTCGGAGTTGTGGACGCAGTCAGCCTTCTGGCAGGCGCCGACGAAAGAATTGGCCTTGGCGAGGCCACCCTTGACGGTCAGCGGAATGAAGGTTGTGCAGGAGGTCGAGTAGCCGACGGTGATCGCGGCGGCTCCGCAGCTCTTCTCCTTGTTGTAGGAGCAGTCGGTGACGGAGCAGTCGAGGATGCGGGGCATATCTGCCATGGTAGTGTCCTTTACAACGTGGCCCCGTGGGGCCGTTCACTGGGTCGGTCGCGACCGGGTGGTCGCGCTGTTGACTCCAGTGATACGCCTTTTCGCAACATGTGCAAACGAAGCTGTTTTTCGTTGCAATTCCAAGGCATTCATTGCCCACAGGCGGATATATTTTCGCGCTTTCATCATCACTAATTACGCAAATAAAAAAGCGATTCCTTTTGCGTAATTGGGGTAGGTGAGCCTGTGCTGCTCACCTTTGCCATACCTATGTCGGAAGCCAACCGGGACCCCACATCAACCACAGCGCGTCCCACAAACACACCCCCCTCCAAAGAATCCGCCATCGCCCACTGCGCCCCGGCCTCGTCCACGTCACGTGACACAATTCGCCCGCACTACCGAGGCAGCGCGAGCGATTGCGACAACAAACCCGCAGTCAGATCACTTCGCGGACCAGAAGCGGATCACGATCGTCGTCCCATCATCGGCCGACTGCGAGCGCGCCAGATCACCAACATACCTATAGGACCCCGAGAAATCAGTTGAGGAGACGGGCAGATACGAAGGCGCATCGCCGGTCGTCACGTTATAGACCCGCACGCCGCCTTCCTGCGTGTACTCCATGTCGCTGGTCAGCTCAACGCCATCAGCCTTCGAAACCCAGTAGCGGTGGGTCGTACCGTCCGGCCCGCTTTCCTCACCCTGGAACCAGTAGAGACTGAAGTCATCCGTCTCCGGGATACCGCGAACAACCAAGCCATCGACCTGCGCATAGTTCACGACTTGGCTCTTGGCTGTGTAGCCGGCCTCGTCATCACGCTTGTTATCGCGCAACGTGATGCCGCGAGACGACAGAGCACTCTCGCCGAGGCCGAAGTCGGCGCGAATCTCCTCGGCGTAGGGGCGCACGATGACATTGTCGCTCACCGAGACATTGCGGATGTCGCCCTTGACCTCCTGGAAGTCGATCGCGCCGCGCGTATTGCCATAAAAGTCGTTCGTCGTTCCCGAGCGCACCAGCTTGTTGTGTGCAATCGTGATGCCGCCATCCGTGTTCAGGTCATAGTTATGGCCATCGAACACCGTGTTCAGACGGATACCAGCTCCGGAGAAATTATTGATCAGCAGGTTATCGCGGATGAGGTGGGACTTGCCGCCGAAGATGCCAATACCCGAGGCCCGCCACCCCAGCTCAATCGTGTTATCGACGAAAGAATTGGCCTCAGCGACGCGTGCCTGACTGTTCGTCGACGCGTCGATACTCGACCACGAGGCGAGGCCGTCGTCACCGTTACCGCGCACCGAGGAGTTACGAACCGTCGAGTTCGCGGTGCCCTGCGCAAAGTTGACGCCATCCGCGAAGTTGTTGCGAATACGAGCGTTCTCGATGACCATGCCGTCCGTGTAGGTCATCTGGCTAGCGTCCACGTAGTCGCCCATCCAGAAGCCGCACTCAAAGTGCTCGACCCACACGTTGGCGACGCGAGTGTTCGCCCCAGCCGAGCCAGCAAAGCCCTTGTACTGTGCCTTCTCGCCGTAACGTGAAGTCAAAGCAGAGGACATGTAGAAGTCAGTCACGGTCACGCCGCCCACGCCACGGTCGAAGACGAAGCCTCCACCACCGGCCTGATCGGAGGTGAAACGCAGGTTCGTGTACCACATGCCCGCACCCCGGATCGTCAGGTCGGAATGATCGACGCCGATCTTTCGTCCCAGCTCCCAGCTGCCCGCAGGGATGTAGACCGTCTTCGAGGCGGAGTTCGCGGCCTCATTCATCGCCCATATGAGAGCATCGGAATCATCCACGCCGTCGCCGGGCTTGGCACCCCGGTAGTCGGCGATGCTAACCGCTCCAGCTGGACGCGAAATCTCAGGCAGCGCTTCCTCAAGCTCAATGAAGTCGATGCCGTAGGCGTTCTGGTCGTCACCGACCTTGACGATCTGGATATGGTCACCTTTGTGGACCTGGCGATTCAGCAGGGTGTGCGCCTCGTCGAAGCGGAAACGCGCGCTCGTGGTGGAGGGTGCCTGACCGGGTTCGTCGTACACGTGATCACCGCCGACATACTGCCAGGCGGTCTCAGAGGACAGGTCGAGGGATGCAGCGCTCTCACCGTTGACGCGAACATCGACCCGCCCGCTCGCGTGGTCGGGTAGCGTGAAGCGCAGGTCCAGTGCATTACCCGGAACCGAGGCCGTGAAGTCGACGGAGGAGTCCTTGCTCGTCAGGGCCACGTAGGACTGGCCCGAGGCCTCAATCGCAGTCGACTCGAGGTCGTCCGATCGTTCGAGGCTGGTCCCCTCCGATCGGCTCGCTTCCTCCGCCTCGTAGCGGGTGTAGGGAAGATTCGCGCCGTAGTGGTCGTCGGCCGCCACCGCGGAGGGAATCAGGGCGGGAACCAGCGCGATGACGCCGAGGGCGCTCACGCCGGCAATGAATGGTCCGCGTTTCATCTGTTTTTTGTTCCTCAATCCATGCCCGGAGGGGCGCGCGGGGCGCGTCGCCTCGCTCCTGCGCCTTCCTACAAGGGAGGACGCGGCCTCATGGTAGAGGATTGTGACCACTGTCAAAAAGTTGCTGGGAAATTTTCGCAGTGTCGGTCGGCCCGTCATAAAGCCGACCGAACGCCGAAGCTAATTGACTGTCAATATAATTCAGTCGGCTCGTCCCACAGCGTCGCATCGTTGCCACCACGCCCGCAACGAGGAGACGGCAACACCTCTCCCCCGCTTTACTCGGCAGCCTCGGCCGCCTCCAGCCAGGCCTCCTCCAGCCCTTCAATTTCCCCCAAGATGTCCTGATGCTTCACGGACACCGTCGTCAATTCTGAGACGACAGAGGCGTCCGACGCCACCGTGATAGACAACGACTCCAACCGAGACTCCAGGTTCGAGGCCTCGGCACGCAGGCGCTCCAGCCTACGTTCAATGCGGGCCACTTCCTTCTTAGCCGCGCGCCGCGCCGCCGCGTCACTCACGCCGCCGCGAGCGCTCCCCAGCCCCGCGCCTTCCTCGCCCGAGGAAGCATGCGCGGAGGACACCGCCAAGCGGGAGGCGGAGCCGGCCTCGTCGGCGCGAGAGGACGACCCGAAAGCCCCAACGTCGCCGGAGGCGCGCATCTGCAGGTACTGCTCGACACCCCCGGGCAGCGCCCGGACCTGTCCGTCGCCGAGGAGGGCGACCTGATGGTCGGTGACGCGCTCAAGGAGGTAGCGGTCGTGGGAGACGACGACGAGGGTACCCGGGAACGTGTCGAGCAGATCCTCCATGGACGCCAGCGTGTCGGTGTCCAGGTCGTTCGTGGGCTCATCGAGGAGCAGTACGTTCGGCTGGCTCATGAGCAGGCGCATGAGCTGGAGGCGTCGGCGCTCGCCGCCCGAGATCTCGCTGATGCGCGTGTAGGCTCGGGCGCGCGTGAACCCCATGCGCTCCGTCATCTGGGAGGCGCTGACCTCCTTGCCGTCCACGACGACACTCTGGGCGACGTCTGCGACAGCCTCGACGACGCGCATGTCAGCCAGGGCGTCGAGCTCGTGCGTGTCCTGAGAGAGGGTGGCGACCTGAACGGTCTTGCCGCGCTTGACGCGCCCCGAGGTGGGCTCGAGGTCGCCGCGCAGCAGGTTCAGGATCGTCGTCTTACCAGCGCCGTTGACGCCCACGATGCCGACGCGTTCGGCGGGGGCCAGGCGCCAGGTGACGCCTTCAAGGATGTCCAGGCGCGAGCCGTCGGGGCGTGTGAAGGACACGGACACGTCCTCAAGGTCGATGACGTCCTTGCCCAGGCGCGCGGTCGCCATCTTGACCAGCTCGACGGTGTCGCGCGGGGGCGGCACGTCGGCGATGAGGGCCTCGGCGGCAGCAATGTGGAACTTCGGCTTCGACGTGCGGGCGGGCGCCCCGCGGCGCAGCCACGCGAGCTCCTTGGTCAGCAGATTCGCGCGCTTGGCGGCAGCCACGTCCGCCTGGCGCATGCGCTCGGCGCGCGCCAGCGTGTAGGCGGCGTAAGAGCCGTCGTAGATTTCGACGTGCCCGGCTATCTGCGGGCGGTCACCACCCGGGTCGACGCCGGGGACGACCTCCCAGATGTGCTCGCACACGGCGTCGAGGAACCAGCGGTCGTGGGTGACCGCCAGGAGCGCGCCGGACGCGCCGGGGCGAGCGAAGCGGGCGTTCAGGTGGGCGGCCAGCCAGGCCACGCCCTCGACGTCGAGGTGGTTGGTGGGCTCGTCCAGGCACACGATGTCGGCGGTGGCCGCGAGCACGCGGGCGAGCGCGACGCGGCGGCGCTGTCCGCCCGACAGGGTGCCGACGAGGGCCGCGGCGTCGATGTCGGCGAGGAGGCCGGCGTGGATGTCACGCACGGCCGGGTCGGAGGCCCACTCGTACTCCTCCATGCCGGGGTGAACGGCCTGGATGACGGTGTCCTCGGGGTTGAGGGTGTCCGCCTGGGTCAGGACGGCGACGCGCACGCCGTCGCGGCGGGTCACCACTCCCCCGTCGGGTTCCTGCGTGCCGGCGACGATGCGCAGGAGCGTTGACTTTCCCGCGCCGTTGGGGCCGAGGATGCCGACGCGGCTGCCGTCGTCGAGGCCGACCGTGACCCCTTCGAGGAGCTTGCGCGACCCCGCGAGGGCGCCGACGTTCTGAGTTCCGAGCAGGTGCGCCATCAGATGGCCTCCGTCGATTCGATGCGGGCGCCACGCGCGGGCCCGCGGGTGGGGATCGCGCGCGCGACCGTGGGGGCATCACTCAGGGCGTCCGCAAGGGCGTAGGCGTGCTCGGCGTCGCGCGCGAGGGCCGCGACAGTCGGGCCGGACCCGGACAGCGTGACCGCCAGGGCTCCCGCGTCCTGCGCGGCGGCGATGGTCTCGGCCAGCTCGGGGCGCAGGCGCAGTGCGGGGGCCTGCAAGTCGTTCACGAGGCAGTGGCGCAGATCCTCGGGTCCCGCGCACAGGGCGGCAACCTCCTCGGGCGCGGGTTCGGCGAGGGCGGGCGCACCCGCCGCGTCGAGCCGGTCGAACTCGCGGAACACCGACGGAGTGGACAGGCCCTCGCGGGCGAGGAGCATCACCCAGTGGTGCCCAGCCCCGGCCTCGTCCCCCTCGCGCAAAACGCTCATGTGGTCGCCGCGCCCGGTACCCAGTGCGATGCCGCCGGCCATGCAGGCGGGCACGTCGGCGCCCAGCGAACGACCGATCGCCTGGAGCTGCTCGGCGCCCAGGCTCAGCTCCCACAGCTCATTGCAGGCCACCAGGGCGGCGGCCGCGTCGGCGGACCCACCGGCCATACCGCCGGCGACGGGGACGCGCTTGTCGACGCGGATGCTCAGTCCCGCGGCGGTGGACGCCCAGGAGCCCGCGGCGGCGAGGCGCTGGAGGACGCGTGCGGCGCGCACCGCCAGGTGAGCCTGCGGATCCAGGTCCGCCATCGCGCGGGTCGTGGCCTCGTCGACGCTGCCGTCGGGCAGGTACGCGACCGTCTCGACGCGCACGCCCGGCGTCTTGGAGGTGCGCACGGTGACGGTCTCACGCAGGTCCAAGGCCTCGAAGACCGTGACCAGGGGGTGGTAGCCGTCGGGCGTGGGCGCACCCACGCGCAGTGTCAGGTTCACTTTGCCGGGCGCACTGGCGCGCACTTCACGCATGCGATTCCTTCTTCCTAGCTGGTTCCTACCGGCGGCCCTCAGCGGGCCGCGGTCGAGGGCGCGAGGGCGCCACGGCCTCGGGCATCGATGACGGCGCGTCCCAGCTCGACGAACTCGTCGATCGAGAGGGTCTCGCCGCGGCGCGTCGGGTCGATGCCGACAGCGGACAGGAGGGCCTCGGACGCCTCGGGGCCGCCCGCCCAATTCTTGAGTGCCGCGCGCAGGGTCTTACGGCGCTGGCCGAAAGCCACGTCGGTGACCTCGAAGGTGGCACGACGCAGCTCGTCGTCGCCGCGCGGAGCCTTCAGTCGGGTTAGGCGCACGAGGGCACTATCGACGCCGGGCACGGGCCAGAACACGGAGCGGCCGATCGTCCCGACACGCTCGACCGTCCCGTACCAGGAGGCCTTGACGGAGGGCACGCCGTATGTGCGCGATCCGGGGCCTGCGGCCAGGCGATCCGCGACCTCGGCTTGGACCATGACGACGACGCCCTGGATGGAGGGGAAAGCCTGAAGCATGTTGAGCAGAACCGGTACGGCCACGTTGTACGGCAGGTTCGCCACGAGCTTCGTGGGGGCGGGCCAGTCCACGCCGAAGTCGTCGACACCCTTGATTTGCGTGGCGTCCATGGTGACGACGTGGAAACGGCCGACGGCCTCGCCCATGCGGGCGCGCACCGTCTCAGGCAGGGCGGCGGCCAAACGCGGATCGATCTCGACGGCCCTCACGCGCGCGCCGACTTCCAGGAGCGCCAGGGTCAGTGAGCCGAGGCCGGGGCCGACCTCGACGACCTCGTCGCCTTCCACGACGCCGCCGACCGCGACGATCTTGCGCACCGTACCCGCGTCGTGCACGAAGTTCTGGCCCAGCACCTTCGTGGGGCGAATACCGAGCGCCTCGGAGATGGCCTTCACTTCAAGGGGGCCGAGCAGACCCGTCTCGGAGGGGACGGCGCCCTCGGGCAGGGACGGGTCGATGCGGCGGCGCGTGTCGCGTTGGCGGGGGGATCGGCTCACGCTAGCAAGTCTAGTGCACAGCGCCCGCAAGGCCGGGGCCGGGCGGCGTGAGCCACGTGGCGGGGGCCGGGCGGCGTGAGCCGCGAGCCGCGAGGCGCGCTGGTGCCACAAGCCGCGCTGGTGCCACAATCCCTAGTTCCCCAACAATCTCGCACATAATTTAACCTGTTCAGTTTTGAACTACGGCTCAAAACCGCATGATTTCAACGATGTGATTTCAAATCTTGAAACAGTCACGAGGGAATTACGTGCGAAACTGAAAACGGGGCCGAGGCCGGGCGGCGCGAGCCGCGTGGCGCGACCACTCACTCAGCGGGGGCAGGAGCAATGACGACACGCACCTCGTACTTGGCGGCCTACTCTCCGAGAACGGCGTTGGCCTGCTTCTTCACAATGTCTTCCAAGCGCCCCTGCGCCTTGTCAAGCAATCCCTTGGAGATAGCCTCATCTGCGGCGGCGGTCTCCCGTTCCGCCAGGAAGGTGGTGACTTCTCCGACCTCGATCTGGTTGACGACGGAGAAAGACTGGTCGTAGGTCTCGACGGAGGCAGGGTCGATGGAGGCGGAGAGAACTTCGACAGCAGGCACGGTCACCGTCACAACGTGACCTGCCTCGTCAACCTCGACCTGAATCTGGCTCACATCGGCCACTCCGGCCTTCACCTCACCCGAATAGGTGATGAGGTAATGGGCGCCCGTGCCCGGCACTTCCATGCCGAACACCTTGGTTCCCTCCTCAGAGTATTTCCCCACCTGGGTGAAGTTGTAGGACTCGGTGGCGAGTTCACCAATGTAAGCGAAAGAGTTTTTCACGAGAGTCGTGTCAACGGTAACAACAGGTTCCGCGCCCCGATCCTGCGCTGGCTCTACACCGAAGACCGGGGCCGCCGTCATGCCACCGGCGAATCCTGCACCAGCGATCACCACAAACACAGCCACTTTAGCAACGGCAGAAAAACCCACGACGTCCTCACTGGCACAATTACGATGAATATTAGGTAACCTTCACGAGAATTGAACGGTAAGTGTCAAGTTGGCGCAACCCCGGCGCTACGCAGATAGGTTACGCGCATCCGGATAGGTTGCACGCTTCCGGATAGGTTAGCCACATCCGGATAGGTTAATAAGCTATCCGGATGCTCATAACCTATCCAGATGTTCGTTACCTATCCAGATACTCACGCCCATCCACCTACGCCCGCGCCGAGATGCGCACCCCACAGCCCACCCAGCCCACAAAGCCAGGACTGGGCACCGCGCCAAGCTCAGCCCAGGCATCGAATCCGACCAGGTCAGGGAGCCGCGCCAAGCCTGGGCGACGCATGAGCCCCCAGTACCGCGCCAAGCCAGGCCAGGCTGCGCATCCGGATAGGTTAGCCACATCCGGATAGGTTAATAAGCTATCCGGATGCTCATAACCTATCCAGATGTTCGTTACCTATCCGGATGAGCGCGCTCTGAGAGCCAGAGCGCCCACAAGCACAACCACCACACCAGCACGACTCCACCCGCGCCGAGAAAAAGAACCGGGCCCGACAACACACGTTGTCAGACCCGGCCCTCGCAAGCTCTCAGGCTTAGTACCAGCCCACCGCGTTTGAGTGCGCCCACGCGGAGCAGGGAGTGCCATAGCGGCTCTTGATGTAGCCGATACCCCAGTTGATCTGCGTGACGGGGTTGGTCCGCCAATCCGCACCGGCCGAGGCCATCTTCGAACCCGGCAGGGCCTGCGGAATACCGTAGGCGCCCGAGGAAGCATTCTCAGCATACGGGTTCCACTGAGACTCACGGTTCCACAGCTGAATCAGGCACTGATACTCGCTGCTACCCCATCCCTGTGCATCAACGAGGGGCTTGGCCAGGGAACGCGGGTCCTCGCCGGAGTAGGTGGTAGGAACGGCACCGACATCCGCGGCAGCGGCAGCGGCAGCTGCCTGCGTGGCGGCGTCGGTGTTCTTGTCGCCAGCGATCGCGGCGATCTCTTCCTTCGTGGACAAAGAACCGAGCGTCGCGCGGTAGCGCACCGACGTGGTCCCGTTGGCCTCGGTTTTCTCCTCCAAGGTGGCCTTCGGGTCAATGCCGGCGGCCACGAGGGCAGCCGGTGTGGCTTCCTTCGTTCCTTCGGCGCGCACCTGAGTAACAGGCTGGGAGGTGGAATGCTCGGTGATCGGCACGGAGGTCAAGACCTGATCGCCGTCTTTTTCCTGCCACACCGTCCAGGTGGTCACGCCGTTCACGCCGGTCGTGGTCACCTGGGATTCACCGACGAACATGTCGGCACTGGTCGTCGTGGTTTCGCTGAACGGGATGTCGACGGTTTCCGTGGCCTGGCCGCGGGTCACGCGACTGACGTTGATCGTCAACTCGCCGGTCTGGTTGTTCTCGACAGCCACGCGGTCAAGGGGGTGAACCGACACGCCAGCGGCCTCCAGGATCGCGCGGGCATCCTGACCGGGACGCACGGCGACTTCACGCGTGGTGCCATCGACGTTGACGATGACGTTGCGCGCACGCGACACGAGCGGAGTCAGATCATCGCGCGACGCGGAACGATCGGCTGCCAGGGTGACCGTGGAGCCGAGCGGCGCCGCGTCCGCCAGGATGCCGTCGGCTGACGCGGCTGTGGTCCACAGGGTTCGCGCTTGACCGTCGACGGTCACCGTGTATGCCTTGGAGGTACGCACGACGATCGTGTCGCCCTCCCGCACAACGTCGCCGACACCCGGCTGAACCAAGTCGGAGCTGCCGACCTTCACGCCCGCAACGGCGAGCGCGTCACCGACAGTGTTGCCCCACGCGGTGACGGGACGAGACACACCATTCACTTCGAGCATGACCGTCGTGTGCGAGGACGCGACTCCCACGCCGACGATCCCGAGGACACCCGCGGAGGCGAGGGCCGCCGTGCCTAGGACGACACGAGGGGAGGGAGCGAAAGTGCGTAGGCGTCCGCCGAGGACGTGCAGGGCACTGGCTGCGGAAGCGCTCAAAGAGTTGCTCAGGTGGTGGCTCACGGTACTCCCGATTTCTCGATTCTAGTACTGCTGGTCAGCTTAGCGCGGTAGCCCTCGCGGACGCTATGACTGCGGCGCCTGCGGGGGGAATGTCACGTTAGACGAGGCCGAGCTTGTAGGCACAGCCCCATTGACCCCAACCGGCGCGCTGCTGGAGCATGCGCGCACGCATTGTCTGTTCTTCAGCCGACGCGTCGGAGGGCAGACCGGTGCCGCCCACGGACTGCCACGTGGGCAGGGAGAACTGGTACATGCCGTAGTAGCCGTTGCCCGTGTTGGTCGACGGGTTGCCGCCGGACTCACACTGGGCGATGGCCGCCCAGATGGCTGCGTCGTCGCCGGAAGCGACGGCGGGCGATGACGAAGATGAGGAGGAGGACGAGGAGGATGAAGAATCGGAGGAGTTCTTGGTTTCCTCGGCTTTCTTTTCCTTGGTGCCCTTGGAGATGATGCGAGGCGTGGGCTCGGTGCGCGTCGTGGTCAGGACCGCGGAGACGGTCACTTGTCCGTCGATGGTCTCCTGGTACGACTCGGTGGTCTGCGACCCGACCACGCCTTCCTGGATCGTCTTCTCGGTTCCTTGCTCGGCCTCGGCGTCTTCGCGTTCTTCGGTGTCGTAGGGGATTTCGGTCGTTGTCGTGATGTTGCCGCGTACGACGCGTGCCACGCGCAGGGTGATGTCTCCGCCGCTGTTTTCCAGGGTGACGCGGTCGATGGGACCGGCGCTAATGCCGGCTTTCTGAAGGATCGCGGTTGTGCCTTCAGCGGCGGATGCCACGACGTCTGTGGTTGCGCCGTCGGCGACGACGTGGATGGTTTCGCCGCCCTCGCCCAGGGGCATTTCAGCTCGCGTGTAGGAGCGGTCGGCCGCCATCGAGGAGGAGACGGCGGGCAGGGCGGACAGGACGCCGGAGATCGACGAGGCCGTGGACCATGCGGTGGTCCGGTTTCCATCGACGGTCACGTCGTATTCGGTGGCCGTGCGAACGACGACCGTGTCACCGTTTGTGACGCGCTGGTCAGAGGCGGGGGCAACGAGGTCGTGGGAGCCCACGGACACGCCGGCGGTGTTCAGGGCATCGCCCGCGGTAATGAAGAAGCCGGACACGTCACGGCTCACGCCGTCCACTTCGACGGTGACGTGGCGGTATGAGGTGCCGACGGCGGCTGCTGCCGTGCCGGCCACGAGGAGGGCCGTCGCGGAGGCGACGGAGATGACGGTTGTGCGGGAGGGCTTCAGGCTCACGTGTCTCCAGACGTTGTAGTTTCCGCCTCCGGTGCCTCGCTATTGCGCCACCGCTCGGGGTGGTGGTCCGTCGCGCGTGGATGTTCGGAACCGGACTGACACTCCAACCGTAACCAATTTGTTACCAATTTGCGAGCACTTTGATACACTTCACGCTCGCTCCTGCCTTTACCAGGAGCCGTAGACCGCCTGCGTGTTCGCTCGTAGCTGGTCGCACGCCGCCGCCTCGCTGACGTCCCACAGCTGCGCGATGAAACGCACGGTGTGGGCCATGACGTAGGAAGCGTTGGGGCATCCGCGCCACGGGACGGGCGTCAGATAGGGCGCGTCGGTTTCAACGAGGACGAGTTCACGCGGCAGGGTTGCAAGCGCCGCGCGCAGGTCCGAGTTCGCCGGGTAGGTGATGGGTCCCGCGAAGGAGGCGTACCAACCGCGCTGGGCCAGGTGAGCTGCCATGGCGGCGTCCCCCGAGTAGCAGTGGAACACGATCCGCTGATCGGTGCTGGCGCACTCCCCCAGGATCGCCAGGGTGTCCTCGTGCGCCTCGCGGTCATGGATCTGCAGGGGCAGGTCGGCGCGCGCAGCCATCTGGATGTGTGCGCGGAAGGATTCCTTCTGAGCCTGGCGCCCCGCTTCCGCGGTGCGGAAGTAGTCCAGGCCGCTCTCCCCCACCGCGACGACCGTTGGGTCGCTCAGGCGTGCTTCGACGGCGGTGAGGGCTTCGTCGAGCGGCACGTGGTGCTCGCACACGCGCGGGGTGAGCCCGTCGGGTGAGGGTTCGGCGCAGCCCGCGTGCAAGGCGGCTTCGTTCGGGTGGATGGCGAGCGCGACGCGCACGCCCTCGTGGTCCCTCGCCAGCTGGATCATCGGGTCGAAGTCGGGCAGCTCGCACGCGCTCGAGATGAGCGCGGTGACGCCGACCTCGCGGGCTCGGTCCAGCTGCTCGTCCAGGCCCAGCGCCACGCCCTCGCGCCTGGGGATCTCACCGGCGTGGGTGGGCAGGTGCGTGTGGTTGTCCACGACGGGCGCCGCCAGGGACGCGGGGGTATCGGGCCAGGGACGAGGCTTGCGCGGACTCATGCGGGGTGGGTGTCCTTTCGGAAAGACGACTGGGGGAGGGTCAGTGGGTGAGGACGACGCCGCGGGAGACTTCCTGGGCGGTCGTCTCGCCCAGGAGTTGGCGCACGATCTCGAGGCCGAGATCCAGGGCTGTGCCGGCGCCGCGGCTAGTAGTCACGAACTCATCGACGACGACCGGGTTCTCGTGGGCTATCGCCCCACCGGCAGCAATCGCCTGAATGAAGGCGGGGTTCGCGGTCGCGTGGCGACCGTCGAGGACACCCAGTTCGGCCAGGATCGAGGGGGCTGCGCAGATGGCGGCGATCGGCTCGCGCGCGTCCGCGCGGCGCAGGACCTCGGTCTGTATGGCGGGAGTTCCCTTCAATCCCAGGGTGCCGGGCATACCTCCGGGCAGGAAAAGCACGGTGTAGGCCGATAGGTCGACGTCGTCGAGCATGAGGTCGGCGACCACTCGGATACCGTGAGAGCTGGTGACGTGACGCGCGTCGGTGACGGAGATCAGGTCGGAGCGCACGCCAGCGCGGAACAGGACGTCGGCGACGGCCAGGGCTTCAACTTCTTCGAAGCCGTCGGCCAGCATGATGGCTACGGTAGCGTCGGTGGCGAGATTCTCGGGGGTGGGCATGATTCCTCTTTCCTTACGGCTGGTGGACAAGCGTTACGTCCAGACTAGCGCAGCCGCGCGCGCCCCGTGGCGAGGCTACGGCCTCGGCAAAACGGGGCTGAGGCCGTCTTCCGTTCACTCCGATCGCAGAGCCTCGACGGGATCCTGACGGGAGGCACGCGCGGCTGGGATAATGCCGGCGATGACGGTCAGCCCGACCGACACGGCGATCAGCGTGACGGCAGTGATCGGTGAGAGCTGCGCGATGTTCTCGACGTTGAAGGAGGCGTAGGCAATCGAATTGGCGACCGCGCACAAACCGTAGGTGACGCCGACGCCGATCACGCCAGCGAGGAAGCCTTCGATGACTGTCTCCGCGTTGAAGACGCGGGAGATGTCACCCTTGGATGCCCCAATGGAGCGCAGGATGCCGATTTCTTTGCGGCGCTCGAGCACCGAAATGTAGGTGATGATCGAGATCATGATGGAGGAGACCACGAGCGAGATCGACACGAAAGCAATGAGCAGCCAGGAGATGATGTCGACGATCTTGGTCACCGAGCTCATGAGGGTGCCCATGACGTCGGAGTAGGTGATGACTTTGTCGGTGGCGCCCGCCGCTTCGTTGTCCTTGTTGTAGGTGTCGAGCACGGCCTTCACGTTATCTTTGTCGGCGAAGGACTTAGGGTAGATCGAAATGTTAGACGGCGAGGCGATGTCCGCCCACCCCAGGGTCCGCAGGTTTGTTTCCAGCGTCGGCACGTTCGTGGAGAACATGGTCGCCATGAGGGCTGCGAGGGACTTATCGTCCACGTTGGATGTGAATGCCGAAGCAAAAGCTTCAGGGTCAACGGAGAATGCGCTGGACATGCTGGTCGCGAACTGGTTCATGACCGTGTTCATCTGTTGACCGATCGCGCCGGAAAGCTGGGTCATCATCGATGTCATTGCACTGGTCATCGTTTCTTGCATGACCTGTCCGATGACGGCGCTCACCCCCTGGGTGAGGGTGGCGCCGAATTGGGAGGCAATCTGGGCGGAGATGGCGTTCATGACCTGGGTGGATACGTCCTGGCCGATCTGCGCGAGCGCGGGGTCGTTACCGAGCGCAGCCGTCAGGTTGGCGGTGAGTTTGTCGGCGTCCACGACTTGGTCGGAGGAGACCGCCGCTCGTAGCTGTTCCATTACTTCCGGCTGGGAGAAGTAGGACGAGGCCAGGGTCGCGAAGTCGGTCGTGCCGCCTTCCTCGATCTGTTTCTGGGCGTAGTCCTGGAAGCCTTGGGCGATCTGACTGGCTTGAGTGCTCAGGTATTGAGCTGCTCCGTCTTTGACGGCACCGTCCGCGAGTGCGGATCGAATGATGGTGGGGAAGTCGACGTTGGCGAGCTGGGGCAGTTCTTTTGTGAGGTCTGCGAGGTTGAGGGCGGAGAAGTCGAAGCCCGCACCGGATTGGGCGCCCGATTGGGCGGCGAGACCGGAGAGGTCGACGTTCTGCCAGTCGATGGCTGATAGGTCCAGTCCGGACATGTCGAGGCCGCTAAAGTCTATGCCGGACATGTCGAGGCCGCTAAAGTCCATGCCGGACAGGTCCATTTGGAGCTTGCTCGGGTCGATTTGGAAGGCTGCTGAGAGCTTGGACTGATCGATTGTGAACAGGGAGGACATGTCGAAGCCACTGGACTGGCTCTTTTGGTTGTCGGCGAGTTCCTTGAAGGTTTTGCCGGTGAAGACGTCGACGTCGGGTTTGGCGCGTTGGGCTTTGACGATGGGGCTGGCCGAGGCCTCCTCGATCATCTGGTAGGTGAGGGCGGGGGTGTAGGCGATGCCTTGGCGCAGGGCCCCGCCCTTGGTGGAGTTGGGTTTGACGATGCCGGAGATGGTCAGTTCCTGGCCGCCGTCCACGAGCTTCTTCATGTAGTCAGCATCGTTAGAGCGGTCGGTCCACACCTTGTAGGTCTCGTCCCACGTGTACTTGTCGAAGGCGTTGATGCGGCGGAACGTGGTGCCCAGGATTGTTGAGTAGTCGTAGGTGGCGTCGCTGGCACCCGATTGGGTATCTGATTGCGCGCTGGACTGGGAGGTGCCACCGAGGGCGCCCTGGTAGTACTTGCGCATCAAGTCGTCGAATTCCTTGTGGTCTTTCAGGCCCAGCGTGTACTCGAAGATGTTGGGCATGTTGCCGTCCTCGTCCAGGACCAGGACGACCTCGTTGGCGCCTTTCGGCCAGGCGCCTGCGACCACATTGTAGGAGGAGGTGTACAGAGTGGACGTGGCGGGCATCTGGTAGAAGGCGTTGGTGACCATCATCGATCCGAAAGCACCCGCGCCAAAACCCGTTTCCATCTGCTTCATGGACTGGTCGGGGCTGACCTGGACGGTCGCCTTGGAGGTGTCGGACTGGTAGATCTGGGGGACAACGTCGTAGTCGTATTCGATGGCGTTGGTCATCGTCTCGATGCCGCCGCCGTTGTTGTCCAGGAAGACCTTGAGGGAGGCCAGGTCGTTGGTCTTCGCGTCGCGGATCGTGTCGGCGAAGGTGCGCATGTCGGACACGCCCACCTTCCCGTCGGGCGCGGTTTTCGCCTTTGCGGAGTCCGAGGCCGACACGGAGAGCGCGGCGGTCATGTCGACGCCGCTCTTTTGGATCGTCAGCGGGTAGGACCCAAGGGTTTCCTCTTCCGTCTTTTGGATGTAGGCGTTCGTCCCGTTGGCCAGGGCGAGGATCGCGGCGATGCCGATGATGCCGATGGACCCCGCGAAGGAGGTCATGAGGGTGCGGCCCTTCTTGGTCATCAGGTTGTTGGCGGACAGGGACAGGGCGGTCAGGAAGCCCATGGAGGTGCGCCGTGCGGGCTTGGCGGTGCGCTGATCCTCGACGGTGGGTACGAAAGGATCGGAGTCGGCGACGATGCTTCCGTCGGCCAGCTCGACGATGCGGGTGGCGTACTGGTGGGCCAGCTCGGGGTTGTGCGTGACCATGATGACCAGGCGATCGCGGGCCACGTCGCGCAGCAGGTCCATGACCTGAACGCTGGTCTTGGAGTCGAGGGCGCCGGTGGGTTCGTCCGCGAGGAGGATCTCGGGGTCGTTGATGAGGGCTCGCGCAATGGCGACACGCTGCATCTGGCCACCCGACATCTGCGAAGGCTTCTTGTGGACGTGGTCGGCCAGGCCGACGCGAGTCAGGGCATCGAGGGCGCGCTTACGTCGTTCGGAGCGGGAGACGCCCGACAGTGTCAGGGCCAGCTCGACATTGGACAGGACGCTCTGGTGCGGGATCAGGTTGTAGGCCTGGAAGACGAAGCCGATGCGGTTGTTTCGGTACGCGTCCCAGTCGCGCGCCTTGTAATTCTTCGTGGAGATGCCGTCGATCACGAGGTCGCCGCTTTGGAAGCGGTCGAGGCCGCCGATGACGTTGAGCATCGTCGTCTTCCCTGAACCCGATTGCCCCAGGACGGCCACGAATTCGTTGTCGCGGAAGGACACGGAGACCTTGTTGAGCGCCACCTGTACCAGGTTGGCGGTCTGGTAGGCCTTGATGATCTCCTTGAGTTCTAGCACGCGTCGTCCTCACATCTGCTATTGATTCCACCCACAAGTCTAAGTGAGCGGGCATCACCCACGACCGTCGTTGTTCACTGACTGACCCCTGATCATCCCCTGAGGGGACCCTGACGGCGGCGTGCGATGACCGCACCGCCTCCCCGGAATCCCGGCCCCGGCCTCGTTCATCGGGCACACGCACAGGGCGAGTAAGACCGAGCGGGTAGACTGCCCCCATGACCGACCTCACCCCGATTCCCGTTCCTGCGGACGGGCCGATCGCCGACAAAATCCTGGAGATCTACGAGCGGTCCTTCCCGCCCGAGGAGCAGGTCCCCATGTCCGAGCTGCGTCGCAGCGCCGAGCGCGACGAGGTGTCCTTCCTCGCGTGGATCGACCCTTCCCTCCCCGCGGGCGAGGACGGGGCTAGCAACGTGGTCGCCCTGACCGTCTCTTTCGCCTTTCACGACCTCTTCTACCTGGGTTTCCTCGCCGTCGATGGGCGCACGCGCAGAGCCGGCTACGGTTCGCGCATCCTCACCCACTTCCGCGAGCGCTACGGGGATGTGCCGCAGCTGCTCGAAATCGAGCCGGTCATGCGCGAGGCCGGGAACTACCAGCAGCGCGTGCGCCGCCTGGCGTTCTACGAGCGCAACGGCTTTACGGTGACGAACATGATGACGCACGAGGCCGACCAGACCTACCGGGTCCTGGCGCGAGGCGGCGTCGTTGCCCCGCAGCGCCTGGAGGAGGCGCTCAACTCGGTGACTGACGACCCGGCGTACGCGTCGCGGGTGACGACGGACTGACGTCTGCGCGCTCGCGCATTGATCGGGTCATCCCCTCACGGAGTGCGGCTCGATTCTGTGCGATCAGCGAGAACGGGAGGCTGTGAGCGTCCAACCCCCGCTGTCCGCTGTCAGTGGTCGGTGCCGCGGCTGGAGACCAGGAGGATCTCCTCGTTGTCGAGGCGGGCGAGCGCTCCTTCCAGGGCGGCCGAGGAGAAGATGCCCTCGTCGCGGGCCTGCAGGAGCGCGTCGCGCTGGGCGTGAATGGCTTCGAGGGCGAGCTCACGGATCTGGTCGCGCGTGAAGGAACGCTCGACTTCTTCCTCGCTCATGGCGACCGTGCCGTGTCCCTCGTCATCGCCGGGTGACGCGAGCGCTGAGGACGCATCCTCCGCGGGCAGGGAAGCCGATTCCGAGGTCGCGGCAACGCTGGCGGTCGCCTCAAGCGAGTCATCCACGCACTCGGGACGCAGTCCGTCGCTGGTTGCTCCCGACTGCGTGGAGGCGTCCTGGAGGATGTCGGTGAGGACGCGGTCGGCCGTGCGCGCGATGCGGGTCCCCTCGGCCTCGTCGGTTGCGGAGACCGCGTTCCCGATGCGCGACAGGGTGCGAGAGACGCCGGCGGAGAGCAGGGTCTGGCCGTCAACTTCGTGGATCGCTTGGGCCAGGGCGGTGTCCACGAGCGCGGAACCCATCACCGTCAGGAGCTTTGCGCGTTCTTCTTCGGAGATATCACCCGAGGCCATCTGGGGCTTGACAATGCGGATGAGGCCGGGCAGGGTCAGTCCTTGGATGATGAGGGCCCCCGCCGCGATGAACAGGGCGATTGAGAGCAGCAGCGCGCGCATCGGGGCGTGTGTCGAGATGGTTTGTGCGGCGGCCAGCGTGATCGCGCCTCGCATGCCCGCCCACACGATGACGCTGCCCTCGCGCGGCCCCAGCGGCTCGTTCGCGAAGTAGTCCAGGTCCGATCCGCGCATCGCGTTGCGGCGTTCGCGGCGCTTGAGGCGTCGGCGATAGTGGTTGAGCGCGTTCTCCCAGTGCTCGGGGCTCAGGTCGCGGGCCTCGAGCATGTCGGCGTCCACTTCGCAGGCGGCGTTCATGCGCTCCTCAAAGCGCTCGATGCGCGCGGATTCCACCTCGAAGCGGCGTTGACGGTGGGTGCGCCGATGGTCCAGCCAAGCGAGCATAAGGGCAATGAAGATGGCTCGAATCACCATGATGAGCGCGCCGAGGGCGACGGCGAGGAACGCCGCGAAAGTCAGTCCTCCCGTAAACTGCCTGGTTTCCTCGACGATGCCGAAGGCCTGCAGGCCCATCGTCAGGAAGATCGCGCTCTCCAGGACGAGGGTCATGGTCTGCCAGTTCTGCTGGGAGAAGCGCCTGTTGCTCGCGGAGATCGTGGCGGCGCGGCGGCGCGAGACGACCAGGCCGGCGACGACGGCGGCGACCAGGCCGGAGCCGCCCAAGTGCTCGGCAGGAATCGAAGCGATGAAAGGCATCACGAAGGAGAACACGGTGTCGGCGGAAGGGTCTTTGATGAGGGCGCGCAGGCGCACGCCGACTTCGCCGACGACCCACCCGATGGCGGCCGCGATACCGAGGGCGATGGCGACCTTCCCAATGAGCATGCCCGGGTTGAGAGCGTGTTCGTCGGCGGCCAGGCCCGCGCTCATCGCGGCGGAGAGCAACACGAGCGAGGTCGCGTCGTTGAAGAGCCCCTCGCCCTCGAGCACGGTGATGATTCGGTGGGAGACGCCGGAGCGTTTCGCGATCGAGATGGCGACCGCGTCCGTCGGGGACAGGACAGCGCCGAGCGCGACGCCCCAGGGCAGGGAGATCGCGGGGACCAGCCAGTTGATGACGAAGCCGACCGCGAAGGCGGAGAGGAACACGAGGGGAATCGCGAGCATCGCGACGGCCTGCATCTCGCGGCGGAAGTCCATGGTCGGCATACGCACGGCCGCCGAGAACAGCAGGGGCGGCAGCACCATCTCGAGGACGATGTGCGGTTCGATCTCGATGGCCTCCACCTGCGGAAGGAAGCCGATCGCCAGGCCGACGACCAGCAGGATCAGGGGGGATGCCACGCGCACCTTGGGCGCGATGAATTGGCATGCCACGATGATGAGCATTCCGGCCAGGGCGATAAGAAGGGGATCCACAGGTTAATTGTATTGTGCGCAACCACTCCAGCACCGTTGCCACCTCACCACAGCGGCTACGCGCACGGCGAACTCGCACGAACCACGCCCACCCAACTGCGCTCCATACCAGTCCCAGATGTCAAACAGACCCATACGAGCAGAGCGCGTTCTATCATTAACGCATAGGATCGAGGAGGTTCTCATGACCGCTTACGACCACTCGTCGGGGTACACCTACGGTACCGATGCCGTCCCCACGTCCCCGCTCACACTCGAGGATCTGCGCCAGATTGAGGCCGCAGCGCACGTCCAGCCCGGTGACGCAGAGCTGCTCGCACGAGCAGAACCCATCCTGGCGCCGCATGCCATGGACATGGTCGACACGTGGCGCGGGATTCTGGCTCAAAAGACGTATCTGGCAGCCCATTCCGCGCACCCGGACGGGCAGCCGAATCCCGAGTACGCGCAGGCGTCAAAGCCGCGATTCGCCCAGTGGATCATCGACATGTGCACGCGCGAGCGGGACCAGGCGTGGTTGGACTACCAGTACCTGATCGGCGCCCGGCACATGTCCGCAGCGAAGAACGCGGCGGATGGGGCGGACTCGACGCCGTTCGTGCCCCTGCGCTACGTGCTCGCTTTCATCGCTCCGACTGTGGAGGTGGGGCATCGTCTGCTGGCGGAGGGGTTCGAGGGCGAAGAGCTGAGCGCCGTGCGTGACGCGTGGACTCGCGCGGTCACCGTCGCCGTGACAGTGTGGGCGTATGCCTACCGCGATCACCCCGAGCAGTTCTGACCCGACGCTCGCCACCTATCGCTGC
The DNA here is from genome assembly GCF_963540955.1 of Actinomyces bouchesdurhonensis. Lineage (NCBI taxonomy): Bacteria > Bacillati > Actinomycetota > Actinomycetes > Actinomycetales > Actinomycetaceae > Actinomyces > Actinomyces bouchesdurhonensis. The sequence goes on along the minus strand of NZ_CAUTSL010000019.1, from coordinate 8,263 downwards.
CCCATCGGTCGCCTGACGCTGGCCGCGCGGGGTGGTGCGCTCGTCGGCTTGTGGGTGGCCGGGCAGCGCTTCTTCGGGCATCCCTTCGTCGTCGACGAGGCCGTGGCCGCTTCCGCACAGTCGGTGTCCTCCCTCGATGGTTGCGGGCGCGACGCAGGCCTTGGAAGAGACGAGGACGCGGCCGCATTGGCTGCGGCCGCGTCCTGGTTGGACAACTATTTCGCCTGGCGGGTCCCTTCCCCCGCCCGCGTGCCGCTCTCGCCTATGGGCAGCGAGTTTCAGCTCCGCGTCTGGGAAGCCATGAGCGCCATTCCCTACGGGCACACAATGACCTACGGCCAGCTGGCGTATCGCCTGCGCGAGGCCGGGGTCGCCGCGTCGGCGCGCGCAGTCGGCGGGGCGGTGGCGCGCAACCCGTTGCTCCTCATTCGTCCCTGCCACCGCGTGGTCGCGTCTACCGGCCCGGGCGGCTATGCGGGAGGTGCCACCCTGAAACGTTGGCTCCTCGAGCGCGAGGCAGCCACGGCCTCGTCCCTTTCGTGAGTCAGACCCGCACCTGACCTGCCCTGATCGCCTCGGTCGCCGAGGCCTCGTCGACGGGCTGCCCGGCGCGCGATCCGCGCGTTAGCCCTCACCCGCGCCCTGCGCAACCAGGTCCGAGGGCGAGGCGTTGGGCTTACGATCGGCGATATCCTTGGCGAGCATGCTGGCATCGCGGCGCAGCTGCTTGGAGTCCGCAACCGACGCTCGGGAGAGCTCCCGGGCCTTTTCGCGATGCTCGTCCGTGTACTCCAGGTGATCGGCATGCTTGTGGACCAGGAGGCGAATGAGCTTGCGGCGCAGCTTCTCCTCGTGCGAGACGCCCGCGCGCTCACGCAACCAGCCCGCAGCCAGGACCACCAGGAGCGCGACGCCCAGCCAGCCGATGATCGGATACATGCCGCCGATCAGCTTCTTGAAGCCCATCAGCGAGGCCGCATACCCCAGCGCGACAACGCCCATGAGGACGATGCGCATGCGCTTTGTCGACCCACCCGAGAAACGACGCGCCGTCGCGAAGAAGAGCGAGAAGACCGTGTTGTAGATGAGCGCGAAAATGATGAGGGTGTAGACGAAGGCGAAGGCCGGGTGAATCATGCGCGCAATCTCGAGGGCCGGCACGTTGACGTCCCAGATGCGGTCCATGTTCAGGTAGAGGGCGAGGGCATCGCCGCCAATCACCAGGGCGATGATCGCGCCGCCGATACGGCCAGCAAGGCGAGCCTCGCGGATGCGCAGCACCGAGCCGCCCAGCACGAAGGCCATGCCGATACCGTTGACGACGCACAGCGCGAAGTAGTTGATCGCCGAGAACCACAGGTTCGGCAGAGCCGGGGTGACCTTCGTGGCGGTCGCATTCAGCTCGGCCACGCTCGGGTGCGGGGTTACCAGCGAGTAAATGACGAGAATGACGATCGCGATGACGATCATGGGCGTAAAGACGCCGATCACCTTCATGATTCGATCGAAATCCAGGAAGGCGGTGAGAATCACGAGGCCTGCACACACGGCACTGCCAGCCCACGCGGGCAAACCGAATTGCTGCTCAAGGTTCGCGCCCGCGCCAGCGAGCATCACGAAGCCCATCGCGAAACCAGAAAAAACGAGCACCACGTCAATGACGCGGCGCACGGCAGGGTGAGTGATGCGTTCAAAAACTTCGTCGTGGTGGCCGGAGCGGAAGTAGGAACCCAGCTGGAGGGCGACAACGCCGAAGATGATGTTGAGGACTCCCAGGGCGGCGATTCCAATCAATCCGACAGCACCGAAGGAGAGGAAGTACTGGAGCAGGTCCTGGCCGCTGGCCAGGCCAGCGCCGACGATCACTCCCACATAAGCAAAGGCAACAGAGAGGTACTTTTTTGACATGGCGGTCCTTCCGATCGCAAACATGCACCGAGGGACGGCCTAGTTCCTCGGCAAGCGCTGGTTTGACAGCGCCTGCCGCCATTCTATGCAGAAATACTTATAATTGATTAAAGATAGCCTTACTTGAGCTTGTTCAAACGGGACTAAATACCTAACACTCAACCTAATCCCACGAAAACGGCGCTTTGAGATCTTGGTCTCAGTCGAGGTTGCAGGAACCTACCTGCCCCGATCCACGGGCATCAAAGCCCCCTCACAGACAGAGAGGCCCACCCTTCATGAATGAAGGATGGGCCTCGACTTGTGCAACGACTAGGCGTTTGGCTGCCCGTTTTCGAGCGCTTCTTCCACCAGCGCCTCGTCGACCGGCAGCTCGGTGCGGGCATAGGCAGCCGCGTCATCCTGCGCATCCGCGACGTCGAACCACCCGAGAAGCGGCGTGCCGTCGAATAGAACAAGGGGAAAGCAGTGTTGTAGATGAGCGCAAAAATAACAAGCGTGTAGACGAAGGCAAAGGCCGAGGCCTCATTCCACGGTAGACGTTCGACTGGGAGCACGACACGTTCATCTGACCCCCTTCACACTCGGGAATGTTCATCCAGACACAGATGTGTACACAAGGTACTAAACTGACACTATGAACACACTTGCCACAACCCTATCGACTCGGGAGCTGCGCGCGAACCTCTCTGACGTTCTCGGGCGAGCCTCCTACGGCGGCGAACGAATTGGTGTGACGAAAAACGGCCGCCTCACTGCGATCGTGATTGGCGTCGACGACTTGTTGGCCCTGGAAGAACTCGAGGATGCGCGGGATCTCGCGGCCTTCCGGGAGGCGGTGCGCAACGACGACGGGCAGCGCGTGAGTCTGTCCGACCTGCGCGCTGAACTCAACGACTAGCGATGTACCGCATCGAATTCACCTCAGCGGCAGCGCGCCAGGTACGCAAGCTGGACCGCCCGGCGCGAACCCGCCTACTGGACGCCATTGAATCGCTCGCCAGTTCTCCTCGCCCCGACGGGGTCAAGAAGCTCGCGAGCACGGAGAACGCGTGGCGCATCCGTGTCGGCGACTACCGGATCATCTACTCCATCGAAGACGACGTCCTCGTTGTGACGGTCGTGCGCGTCGCACACCGCCGAGAGGCGTATCGCTCGTAGCGTCACTTGCCTTCGAGGAGCTGGATCGGCGGGCGCGGCGCCTGCATCGAATTGATCGGCGCGTCCGGATCAGCGTAGCCGAGGGCGAAGCCGGTGATGAACTTGTAGCCCTCGGGGATCTCGAACTCCTCATCGACGGGCGCGCGCCAGGTGGCCAGGATGCCGACCGGGCACGAGTCAATGCCGCGCGACTTGGCGGACAGGAACAGTGTCTGGAGCATGAGGCCTGCATCCATCGCACTCCAGGGCAACATGTCCTCATGAACGAAGACAAAGCCCATGACGGGCGCATCGAAAGCCGTCACGTTGCGACGGTTGACGCGGTTACGCCCCTCAATGTCGCCGCGCTCCACGCTGTAGGTGCCATACAGGAGCTTCGCGACCTCTATCTGGGCGGGGCGCAGCTCGTCGGGGTAGCGCTTGCGCACCGGGTAGTCGCCGTCGGGCACAGGGATCTCCACCGTCGCGTCCTCAGCCTTGCGCGCATGGGCCTCGATCTCCTCATCGAAGAGTCGGCCGTAATGCTCGCGCAGGCGCTGGGCGCGCGCGCCCGTGGCCAGGGCGACGCGGAAAGCGCGCGTGTTGGACCAGGACGGCGCGGTCGTCGCATCTGCGAGAATCGCGTCGAGAACCTCGGCGGAGACCTCACGGTCCGTAAAAGCGCGCGTCGAGCGGCGCGAGGCGGTCAGGGCAGAAAACTCGTTCATCTCTTCGTTGAGTGTCATGCAACCAGCCTAACCCGGCCACACTCCCCCGATCCACCCGGCCTGCCCACCGGACAGCGACAATCCCCTCATCACCGACAACTGATGGCTAGTTATCCGAACGCTCGTACGGGACCCGGAAGTAATCGAGCATCACCGCGAAACGGTCCTGCGCACTCAGGCACGTATCCATGAGGAAACCATTCTCGTCACCCCACCTCTCCAGACCTCGGTAGTAGAAGGCCTTCAGATCGTCGGTGATGATGAACGGGACGACTCCCGCCGCGAGGCACTGCTGAAGCATGAGGAGCCTACCAACCCGCCCGTTACCATCCTGGAAGGGATGGATGCGTTCGAAGCGCACATGCCAGTCCAGGATCTGCGTGAGAGAATCAACATCGTTGACGCACTCGAACAGAGGTCGCATATGCTCAGCAACATCAGCGGGCGCGCTCGTCTCACGCATCGCAACCTCGTTCGGCAGACGCTTGTAATCGCCGACGGCAAACCAATCAAGATCAGCCTGGATGCTCCCCTGCTTCAGTATACGATGCAGATCCTTCACATATTCCTCGCCGATAGGAGTTCCGGCGCATTCGATGACGCGATCGATAGCGCGGAAGTGGTTCCGCGCCTCGATAATGTCATCGACTCTCAGGCCCTCGCCGCCAACAGTCGCCGTCTCGAAGATAAGACGGGTCTGTTCCTCGGACAGCTGAGATCCCTCGATGTGATTAGAGTTATAGGTCATCTCCACCTGTAGGCGGTGGTAGACGCCCCCACGCACACCTGCATGTTTTTCGTCGCGAAGCCGCATCAGCAGCGCCGAACGACGCGCGCCGATCTCAGTTTCGCTCACGACAGGGCCTCCTTTTGCGTGACATTATACGTGCAAGGTCTCTCGTGAGGCTCATAACAGTAGGCGCAGTGAAGGGTCATCTCATGTCGACACACGACAGTACAATCAACCGGGACTCGCGCGCCTATTGGAACAGGCGCGCAGCAACGTTCACGCGCAACGCGACCGAAGACTACGAGCTGTGGCTCATGGACCTCCTCGGACTCAATCCGGGCGACGAGGTCCTCGACATGGGCTGCGCGACGGGCACGCTCGCCGTCCCCCTGGCCCGCGCCGGGCACCGCGTGCACGGATGCGACTTCGCCGAGGCGATGCTTGCGATCCTCGACGAGCGCGCGGCCGCGGAGAACCTGCCGATCACCTCCCACCTGCTCGCCTGGGAGGACGACTGGGAGAATGCGGGCCTGGGTAAGGACAGCGTGGATGTTGCCTTCGCGTCACGCTCCCTCATGAGCGGGGACGTCTTCTCCGCCGTGCGTAAGCTCGACGCGGCGGCGCGCTCGCGCGCGGCTGTCGTCGTGCCGGGCGGCCCGCTCCCGTCCCGCGATCCGCGCCTGCTTACCTACCTGGGGCGCGCCGGACGCCCACCGCGCATCGTCCGCGACGTGACCCGCGCACTGGCTGCCATGGGCCGGACCCCGGTAGGCGCGAGGACCCAGACCTTCCGGCCGATGCGTTTTTCTTCCTTCGACGAGGCCCGCTCGGACCTTCGTCGCCTGGCTGGCCCCGAGCCGTTCACCGCACGCGAGCAGCGGCTTTTCGACGCGTACGTGGCACAGCATGTCGTGCGTGAGGCCGTCACCAACGCCTCGGGCAAGAGCACCGAGCAATGGGTCTTTGACTACAAGCTTCCCGTCACTTGGGTGTTTATCGGCTGGCGCACCGACGGGAGCCGATGGGCATAGCGGGCCCAGGCCTCGTCCCCGCAGGGCTCACTCAGCGTCGGGGCGGCGCCTGCGCGCCTTGACCTCGGCGCGTCTCCTCTTGTCGGCGAGGCGGCGCAGCTTGGACGCGCGCGTCGGCTTCGTGGCGCGACGAGGCGTGGGCGGGGTGAGCGCTGAACGCAGGACGTGCGCGAGGCGTTCACGCGCGGCGGCGCGGTTGCGGCGCTGGGAGCGGTGCTCGGCGGCGGTGACGGTCAGGACGGTGCCGACCAGGCGCTCCCCAAGCTCACGCAGGGCGCGCTCGCGCTGACGATCATTCAACGCGCTCGTCGAGCCCAGGTCCAGGCTCAGCTGAACCCGCGAATCCGCCGTGTTGACGCCCTGGCCGCCGGGACCCGACGCGTGGGAGAAGCGCTCTTCCAGCTCCCCTGCGGGTACGACGAGGCCGTGCGGGCAGCCTGGCCCAGCGGGAATGCGCAGATCGTCCATGTACTCTAGTGTGCACCACTCACCCCGGCCCCGGCCTCGTCAATCCACGGGCACGCAATGTACGTGAATACCGACGTACGTTTATACGCAGATTCTCACGTATAACACTCAGGCCATGAGAGCTGCGACCCGGTCCTTGAGGTCGGGCAGCACGTCGGCGTCGAACCAGGGGTTCTTTTTCATCCATATCTGGTTGCGCGGCGAGGGGTGGACCAGCGGGAAGTACCTGGGCAGATAGTGCTTGTAATCGCGTACGACGTCCGTGAGGGAGGCCGAGGACTTCAGGTCCAGGTAGCGCCTGGTCGCGTACGCGCCGACGAGGATCGTCATCTCGAGCTTCGGCATGAGCTCGAGCAGGCGCGGGTGCCATTTGTCGGCGAAGTCCTTGCGGGGTGCCAGGTCCCCGCTCTTTCCAGTACCCGGGAAGTAGAAGTCCATGGGGACGATCGCGAGCTTGCCCGAGTGGTAGAACGCGTCGCGGTCGACGCCCATCCAGTCGCGCAGCCGGTCGCCGCTGCGGTCGTTCCACACGATGCCGCTATCTTGGGCGACGCGCCCCGGCGCCTGACCGACGATCATGATGCGACACTGAGGCCCCGCGTAGAACAGCGGCCCCACGCCTCGCTTCGTGTACGAGGCGTTGGCCGGGTCTGCGGCAATCTCCTCAGCGATTTTCTGGAAGCGCGGATCCGTGATCTCCGGTGTCATACGCTCAGGGTATGCCACGTCCGCAGACAAACCGCCACCAACACGTCGGAGGTCACACGCCAACGAGCGGGTGCAAGGCAGCAGATCGTCCCCGACATACCGGGCACACTCACACGCCGAACACGCGCCGAATACACGCCGAACACACGCCATAGTTCCCCACAAATGTCGCACGTAATTCCCCGACACGCATTTTCACCGACCCCCTTGAAACCCCGGAATTTCAACGATCACAATTCAAATCCTGAAAGATCGGCGGGGGAATTACGTGCGACATTGGTGGGCACGCGCAGCGCGGGAAGGACCACACCGATTAGTCCCCGCTGCCCGGTCGGGCCTACAGTGGGACCCATGAGGGCATCTGGAATGCAGGCGAGGGGCGACCAATGAACACGAGGTTCGTCAGGCGAACATCCAAGCGGATGGCAGCTATCGTCACATCGCTCACGATCGCTCTCTGCCTGTTCGGCCTCGTTCTTATCGCTCTACCCTCCGGGCACGAACAGAAAGATCCCGCCCCCATCGCCTACGACGAGGACGAGGACCCCATGTCCGAGGCCGTCGCTGCCCTGCTCGACACGGCCTCGTCCCTGCACGGGTCGATCGACATTCTCACCTACGAACAGGGATACGACGGGAACACCTACAGTAAACGGGCCTACGTCTACGTACCTGCCTCGTACTCTCCCAACCACCCTGCGAACGTGCTCTACCTGACGCACGGATGGTGGGGCAACGCGGCGGGATTGGCCGACGGGGTCGCCCCCGTCGTAGACGAACTGGAAAAGTCAGGCGAGGTCGCGCCCACGATTGTTGTGTTTGCGACCTACTACCCGGACAGGTCTTTTGCGACCGACGACTACGAGGATGATTACGTCCTCAATCGTTTCTTCGCGACGAGTGAGATCGACACGCTCATGAAGGAGGTTGAAACCCGCTACACGACCTTCGCGCACGGTGACATGTCTGACGCCTCGCTTCGAGCCTCGCGCTGGCACCGCGCGTTCGGCGGTTTTTCGATGGGTGCGACGACCACGTGGGATGTGTTCTCCCTGCGCCCGCAGTACTTCTACGGGTACATGCCGATGGCGGGCGAGTCCTGGATTGGACGCGAGGAGGACGCCGACGAGGCGCGCATCGCGGAGCTGGTGACCGCGGGGGCGCTACGCGAGGGCTATGGCCCGGCCGACTTCCGTATCCTGGCCTCCGTCGGCTCCGACGACCCGGCACTGTGGGATATGAGTCCGCAGCTTGACGAGTTCCACGAGGATTACCCCGACCTCATGACGGACGCCAGCCTGCAGCTGTGGATTGACGACGGGGAGGCCCACTCGAGCGCATCGGTCGCCCACCAGGTCGCGCACAGCCTGCCGCTCCTGTTCCCCGGCAGATAGGCGCCACCCACGCCGCGTGAGAGCAACGCGCTGTGCCCCGACCTCGTTCCTTCTTGTCAGGGACGAGGCCGGGGCTGACTTGCAGATCAGGGGGCCTTATGCGGGCTATAGGCGCAAACGTGGTGCTTTAGACGGCGTGTCGTGGGTCTAGTGGGC
>NZ_CAUTSL010000018.1:0-42191 GCF_963540955.1 Actinomyces bouchesdurhonensis | reverse complement strand
CGCACCCCAACAGAAGCATTCAACGAACTCATTGCTACCACCCATTGACACCGCCCATTCATGCGCCAACTCGGCATCGAGCTACCACACCAATCAGCACAGCAAGCAACGTTTGGGCGGCAAGTCACAGAAGCAGAAGCAGTACCCGGAGACCTCGTTTTCTGGAGCCTTGGAGGCGGCGAAATCGATCACGTCGCAATCTACATTGGCAATGGACAAATGGTCTCAGCAGATAGCCCAGAGACGGGCATCAACATCGAAGCCATCTACGGACGCAACAAGAACATGCAGTTTCGACACTACCAGTGAAAGGACATCATGGAATCAAAACGAGAATACAAACCATCAAGGGGCGTCACGCGAGCGATGAACGCTGACATCAGCGAACGCACCTATAACATCCTCCAATGGAGGAAATGGAAAGAGCAAACATCGCTCTATAAACTGGTTGAAGAAGCGGTCGAAAGGGCCTGGGGAGCCGAATACGACGACGCGCATGTACCGCGCGATGACAGCTAGCAACCCGCCGCTCGTCTAGTCGCTAGCTAACGAAACCTGCCCCCTGCCATCACTACAAACCTGCATACAAACCAGAGTGTAACACCAGTACAATCCGCTTTGTACTCACACCCACGGGAAACGCTGGGCAAACCTGCCCTGCCGGACCCCGACCCCCCTCCCCCAACGACAAGCATTGTGAGAGGGGGGTCGGGGTCCGGCAGGGCAGGAGAAGAAGAAAGGTGGGTGTGAAGTATGGGGATAAGGAGAAGAAAGGTAGTGAAGGCAGGGCAAGGAAGAGGGAAGGAAGGCCAAGGCAGCGCGCACCGTAGCGTGTCGCAATAAATATAAAAATTTCTGAAATGTCCACATGCAACAACATAAGTCATGTAGCGTTAGACATATTGCAAAATTAGTATTCATTGATCACTCTTGGAGCGTAAGTCATGGCAATTAGCGACGCGGATCAACGCATTCTCGCATTGCTCGCAAAATTCCGTTTTGTCCCGGTCGAAACACTCCGTCGCGAAGTATTCCCAAACCAGAGTCGCGCAACGGCTGTCGCATACACATCACGTCGGCTCTCTAAGCTACGAGAAATTGGCCTCGTTTGCTCACAAAGCGTCGTCGGTCAATCGCAGGTGCATTACCTCTCAGACGAGGGAGCGAGCTTTATGGGCGTTGAGGGCGGCGCAGGCGTTGGGGTGAAGCTTGCTGAATACGCTCACGATTGCGCATGCGTCGATGTCTACCTGGCACTTGCACGTCGAGGAGACCGCCCCGGTCTCATCTCAGAGCGCGAGGCACGCGCCCTGAGCTTCGACCCGGAGTCAAACAGTTACGCCATTCCGATTACCCGTGCCAATGGAACCAAAGGGTACGCCTGGCCGGACATGATCAGCGGGGACGACGGACAACGCGTTGGCTACGAAGTCGAATGGACACCAAAGAATAAGAGACGGCTCATTCACCTCATGCACGGGTACGGCTATTCGCAGCACTACCGAATGGGCGTCTACCTGACGACGCCAGAATCGCATCCCGTGGTGTCGAGCGCATGCGAGGAAGCCAACACTGTTCTGCAATCACGTGGACTCGGCCGACCAATTGCAGTATTCCCACTCAACACCATTATGAATGACTCGAAAGGAGATCAATCATGAGTAATTCTGCACGTAGTCCACAGCTACGATTCGGGCGCGGCGGCCCCGTCGACGACTCGACGGCCGCCCTGCGAATAGGGTTCGTTATCGCTTGTTTCCTCAACCCAATAACAACGCTCATCGCCCTGGTTGTTATCCTGTGTGGCCGTATTCCTTGGGTACGTCGAATGCCGACCTGGGTCCTGCCGCTCACGGGCATTGCCGCATGCGCGTCTGGGTGGGCAGCAGGGTGGTGCGCTGATTACTTAAGGACCTATCGGGAGGCTGGCACCCAGCTCCTTGACGCATTCATTAATGCTCTCAGGATCAACGGGCCGAGCGCTGAAGCCTCCACACCAGGCCAGGTACTCGCTGCGAACTGGCAGACATGGGCAGTCATGCAGCTACCCTTCGCGACCTGCGCCGGAATCCTCATCGCAGGCATTTTCCTCGCCTACCGCAGGCGCTTCGACGCCACCTGGCGCGAAAACGACGACGACGCGGGACCACGAGCTCGTGCCAAGCGCCCCGCCACGCGCAAACGTGTACGCCGCGCGAAGGCCCGCCAACGCGCGACCGTCGCCAATGCGCGTGCCGTCGCGACAGTAAGCAACCTCAACGTGCCGATTGGTGTCAACGAAGCCGCCCGCCCCGTCAACCTCGACGCCACAGCATTCCGCACGCACGGCGTTGTCATTGGCCCGACCGGCGTCGGTAAAACCCAAGCCCTGGAACGCATCATCTACGGGTTCACCGGTGCCCCGGCCGCCCGCGCGCTCCACCTACCCGTCGTTGTGGTCGACATGAAAGCCGACCCCGACCTCGCCTCCACCCTCGCCGTAGTCGCCGCCCAGAGTGGCCGCCGTTTCTACCACGTCACCGTCGATGCCATGAGTAGCACGTACAATCCTCTCGCAGGACTCACCGCCGACGAAATGTCCGATGCATTGTATGAATCGTTGTTCGCGGCCGACAAATCGCTCAACATGCACTACGCAACCCTGTCACGACGACTGTTGCAGCAGGCGTGCCGCGTGTGCGTCGACCTCGCCGACGCCCGCGTCGCTCGCGTCGGGGGCGGCACCTGGCAGATCAGCCTGGCCGACGTGACCGACCTCCTCAACCTCGACACGCTCCGCAGCATCACTCCATACGTGTCCCCAGCCGTGGCAGCGTCGCTCACGCGCTACCTGGCCGACCTCGACGCCGCGAAAAACGAGGGCGACGTAGGCGATGTGAGAGACCGCGTCGCCGTCATCGTCGACACAGCCGCAGGCCACATCCTCGACGCCAGCGGGTTCACGATGGAGAACGCGATTCGCGCCGGGGACATCGTGTGCTTCTCCCTCGACGCCGCAGGCACACCCCAAATCGCGCGAACCATCGGCACGCTCGCAGTGCAAGACTTGTGTGCGACGTTCGGACGCCTCGCACGCGACGGCTGGGGAAAGGAGCACATGTGCCCCGTCATCCTCGACGAATTCAGTGCCCTCGGCACCCCCAGAGTCGCCGACCTGTACGCACGCGCCAGATCAGCAGGCGGAGCTGTCCTCCTCGCTACGCAAGACCTCGACGCCGACCTCGAAGCCGTTAGCCCGCAGTTTGCGGCCAGCGTGCGCACAAACGCCAACGTCTGGCTCGTGTTGCGCCAGACCAGGGGAGAGGCAGCAGACGCGATCGCCCGGGACATCGGCAGCCGCCTCACCTGGAAAGAGACCGTCCAGGTAGAGGATGACTGGGATGCCCTCGGAGGCATGCACGCCGCAAGCGGCGTCGGCAGCCTCCGGGAAGTTGATGAATTCATCCTTCATCCCAACGACATCAAGAGCTTGCCGCAGGGTGGGGCATACCTCGTGGTGAAGGTGCCCAGCGGCACGATCAACGCCGCCGACGCTGACACCCGTATCGAGCGCGTCCACATCAACGCGCTCACCGACGAAGAAATCGCAGGGCTACCAGCAAAACCAGCAAAACCAGCAAAACCAGCGAATACAGCGAATACAGTACCCCAGCCCCAGCCAATCCCGGACGACGACGCCGAAGCATGGCCAGACGCACCCGACTGGGCATGAGTTCCGCGCGGCCCCGGCACGACGTGCCGGGGCCGCGCGGACACAAACGACGATGGGCAGCCATACACTGCCGAACAAATGAATGCATCAAGCAAGGAGGCTGATCATGCGACCTGCACCCCGGGCCGTGCCCATCGGAAAGGCGCTCCCGATCCTCATCCCCACAGCGGCCGCAGCCTGGTTCCTCTTACCCGATACGCGGCCGATAATCACACTATTCGCGATCGTTCTCAGTACTGCGGCCGCGTATGCGTGGAGCCAGACCCGCATGTGGAGCTCACGCACACGCGCGATCGTCAACGGTGCAAGCCGAGCGCTCGGCTGGACGCTCACTGGCGTGAGCTGCGCCGTTCGCATTCTCGCACTCATCGTTCGCGCCACGCTCTGGGCTGCATCGCTCGTCGCATTCTTGTCTATCGTCGGGTACGCCCTCGGTCTGTGTGGAGACGGAAATCGCCACTACCGATAGCCGTATACGGTATAGACAGCAAATGCAGCATATGTAGCGCCATGGGCGATCACGGAGCGCACGCACGCGGCCCCATGAGCGTCGAGTTACTGCCGCCTGTGCACAGCCGCGCTACGCGCGCCTGCACACAGTTGCCAACGAAGAAACAAGCAACCCTGAGAGCATGGCTGGGGAAAGCGCCGACGTTGAGCACGTCAACTCACCAACCGCTGGGGTCTCTATCCATGGCTTGGAAAACCAACAGATAGGGAAACAACGATGCGCATCAGGAGGGACAGATAGGGGCGGTGAGAACAAAGCGGCCCCACTATGCGCCAAAAACGACCGATTTTGGCCATACGCGCGGGGAATACTACGTATTCCCCGCTAGAGTAGTCTAAAAACCCTGGCCAAAACAAGGATATGGCCAGAACTAGACCTATACGATTGTGGCCATGAGCATCACCGGATACGCGCGAGTGAGCACCAACGATCAAGACCCCACCTCCCAAGTCGAGGCGCTACGTGGCGCCGGGTGCGACCCCATCTACATCGAACACGCCAGCGGCGCCACCATGGAACGCGCACAATGGGCCGAGTGTAACCGCAGCCTAGGTCGCGGCGACACGCTCGTCGTCGTGCGCATCGATCGCCTCGGACGCTCCCTCGCTGACCTTGTTGAGACGCTCGACAACCTCCACACCCGCGGCATCCACTTCCGCAGCCTCACCGAAGGCATCGACACCTCAACAGCCCTGGGGCGTATGTTCTACCAACTCGCAGGTGCGTTCGCGGAGTATGAGCGAACCCTCATCAGCGAACGCACACGCGCCGGCCTCGACGCTGCCCGTGCCGCCGGCCGGCGGATCGGCCGGCCGCCGGCACTCACAGAAGAACAGAAGACGAGCGCCCGACAACTCCATGCCCAGGGACACAGCATCGCAGCCACAGCAAGAGTCCTCGGTGTTTCCCGTGCGACAATACGACGCGCCATCTCCAAAATGTGATCACATTCATAGTTTGTGTAGATCTTGACGATCGATGTCAAGATCACGTCGACCACCAGGCCGCCCGCTCGACTGTGTAACAGTATTGTAGTACACTAAACGTATGGCGGATGAAACAGTCAGCACCCGAAAAACCGGGCATGGAGTGGCGTTCCACCCCGACGCCCTCAAACGGCACTACCCGGTCGAGGACATCATGGGGGCCATCGCCAACCATGTGCGTCAGATCCGCATGCGGGGACGCGACGGGCATCCCGACTTCATCATGTACATCGGCAAACCCCACCCGCAGGCGCGCGAGTACCTGGAGATCGGAGTCGAGAGAGTCAGTCCCCGGGGGCTCTACATCTTCCACGCGATGCGCGCGCGTGACGAATTCACCCGGGGACTATAAGGAAGGAAGAACCATGACCGCACACACACCCGCCGAGTTCCTCGACCGCCTCGACGACGGGGACTACACCCTCGTCGAGGCCACCGACGCCGACCGCGCCGATGCCCTCCAATACATCCTCGACGCCACGGGGGCCGCCTCGCTCGACGAGGCCACCGACGCGATCCGCGGCGGCCGTCCGCGCCTAGGGGATGAGAAGGGCGAGAACTCGCCCCTGGTGCAGTTCCGCGTCCCCCAGAAGGTCAAAGACCAGATCGATACCGCCGCCAGCGAACGGGGCCTGAGTCGCAGCGAGTACATGCGCCGCGCACTTATCGTCGGCATGAACCACGTCGCCTGACGGCATGGCCAGCAACGCATGCGTTGCTGGCCATGCCGCACATGCTGTACTTGCTGTCATTCAGGGGCGGGGCCCCGTCGGCAGCTCTCCGGGGCCGACCGGCACGAACGGATGGCCCTGGTTGTGCGCGGCCCGCTCAGACGCGAGGTGCGCCTCCAGGGCCTCGATCACCCACGCGCTCATCGACCGCACGCCCGTGGTCGGCGCCGTCGTCCACCACGCCGCCCGCACCTCTCCCATGAGATGGGAAGGCACCCGCACGGTGAGCCTCTCCACCGCTGCGGCCCGGGCGGCCCCAGGGGCGGGCGCGGCTGGCGGTACGGGGGCTGCGGGGGCGATCACCGCGGCGGCGCCGCCGGTCAGGGCCGATTTCTTGCGCATCGGACGGGCACTCATGCCCCAACACCTCCCAGTGCGGCCACCACGGCGGCCAAGTGCGAGTCATACACGTCCACCAGCTCCGCAGGGGCGCCGGGCCAATCGTCGAGGCCCACTCCCGCCTCGGAGCTGTCGGAGATCGCCACCCTGTCCGGAACCGGGGGGTCGAGTAGCGCGAGGCCACGCGCTTGGCATGCGCTGGCCAGTTCACTGTTCCAGTGCTTGCCCTGACTGGTGTTCGCCCGGTGTTGGTTCACCAGGACACCGACCACCGACAAACACGGGTTGTAGTAGGCCCGTACCGCCTCGACGGCGTCGAGGAGATGGGCCAGGCCGGTCGCCGAGTAGAGCCTGGACTGCGTGACCACCAGGACGCCGTCCGCGGCTGTGAACGCGTTCGTCGTCAAGGCGTCGAGGGCGGGAGCGCAGTCGATCAACACCAGATCGAACGGTGCCCCGTCGAGTCGCCGCAAAGCCTCCGCCAATCGCATTTCGCGGCCAGGGCCGGATGTGATCAATTCGTTGCGCATCACTGCCAGCGCGTCCCCTCCCGATGGCGCGAGGTAGACGCCGTTCCACGCGGTTTCCACGACCACCTCATCGAGGCAGTAAGACGAGGAAGCCGAGAGGACATCGGCCATCCCCGCTTGCTTCTCCTCCAACTCCGTGAGCGAATCGGACAAGTTCCCCTGCGGATCCAGGTCGATGACCAGCGTTCTTAGATTCCGTCGGGACGCGGCCCGCGCCAGATGGTACGTTGTCGTTGTTTTGCCGACCCCGCCCTTCTGGTTCGTAATCGAAATAACTAGCATTTTGGTTTCTCCTTCCGTTCAGATGGTTTCGAGGGCTATGAGGGCGTCGTGCAACTCGACGAGCGCCACGGTGACCGCCTCATGCGCGATCCTGGTTCCGACTGCCCCGCCCTCGGGCGTGGCTTTGCATGCCCCGTCGACCTCCTTCAGGGCCCGCGAAGCTGCCTCGACGGCGCCCTCCACCGCCTCGTATGCCACGTCCGCCGACTCGCAGCGCTCTTCTGCGGAGACGTAGTCATCCATGATCTTCTCCTTTGATTTTGTTGGAATTAGAAGGAAAACAGAGGCCAGCAATAACAGCGTTGCCGGTCTTGCTGTCATTGCAGGTACTTGCGGATGTCGGCCGCCTCAACGGCGCGGCGCAGGGCGTCTTCGGGAGGGGCCGCATACCGCTGCGTTGTCGCCACGCTCGCATGCCCCAATAGTCGTTGGACCGCCAGTAGATCCCGCTCGGCCGAATACGCGGAGGTCGCAAACCGATGTCGCAGCGTGTGGAGAGTCCACCCATCCCGTAACACGACGGCCGCGAGCTTAGAGACGTGCGCACCCGACAGATGCCCGCCGTACTTCGATGGGAAACACCAGCCGCCCCCACCGCTACACGCGGCCACCACAGCTCTTGCCAGCCAATCCGCGAGAGGCACCCGACGAACGCGCCCGCCCTTCCCCGCGACCATGAGGGATACGCCAGTCCCGTCATCGAGGACATCTCGGCCATGAACAGCGGCAATCTCTGAGGCCCGCAGACCCGCACATGCTCCCAGGCACAAGATGAGCCTGGTGCGGCGATCAGCGGCAGCGACCGCTTCATGCAGCACATCGAGTGGCACCGGACGTGGAGCACCCGGACGCCTGGGGAC
Organism: Actinomyces bouchesdurhonensis; assembly: GCF_963540955.1. NCBI lineage: Bacteria > Bacillati > Actinomycetota > Actinomycetes > Actinomycetales > Actinomycetaceae > Actinomyces > Actinomyces bouchesdurhonensis. The sequence continues at coordinate 34,240 of NZ_CAUTSL010000018.1, read as the reverse complement.
CACGGGTAGCCACTCGGCAGGTGAACCACCCTTCGGATACAGCCACCGATAGAAGAGGCGCAATGACTCGTAGTATCCGTGCCGGGTCTCGGCAGCCCAACGCTGACGCCCCAGGTATCGCATGAGCGTGTCCGTATCCACGTCGCGAGGTGACGCCGTGCCAAGGCCCCGAGCGACTTGCCGCACGTGCCTGATGCGCGTCTCGACCGTGCGCTCACTGCGGCCACCCGCTCGCAGATACAGCTCCCACCGTTCCAGAGCAGCCGCCCACTCGGCCGGTACCGGCTTCGTCAAGATGTGATCTTTGTCCATATCCACCAAGGATGAGCGCCCGCGACGGCGCGAGCTCACGAACAAGCTCAAAGCCTCGGAGGCCATACAGCAAATGCAGCATGTGCAGCGAGACCAGCAAATACAGCACCGACAGCCAATGTCCGGAGGTCGCAGGTTCAAATCCTGTCCCCGCTACCACCACAGACCCGGTCCCGTAAGGGGCCGGGTCTTTTGTTTCCCTCGCGTCCCGCCCTGTGAACGTCTTGACCAGGCGTGTGCGTCACACGATACAATTGGCTGTTCGCCATCAGGAAGTGCACTTTCGGGTGCGAGAGGAATACAGATGAGCACCATCGATCCGTCGCAGCTTACCGCTGCTGACATGAGCAATCCGGCGCTGACTGCGCAGGACCTCGCGGACATCACAGCCGCGCGTCCTGACCTGCGCCCCTACGTCGCAACCCACCCGTCGCTGTACCCGGCGCTGGGGGAGTGGCTGGCCCAGCACGGGGTCGTCCCCGCCCAGGCGCCCGCCGCTGAAGCCACGGTTGCCGCGCAACAGCCCGCAGCCGGGGAATCTTCCGAGGCTGCGGCACCGGTCGAGCAACCCACGAACGACACGGTCGCCACTTCGAATGAGGAAGTCGAACGCTCGATTAACGAGGACACTAGCGACAAGGGCACCGCAGGACTCGCTGAGCAACACGCTGCCACCGAGACGGCCCCGCAGGGCCAGCCCCAGTACGGCGCCCCGCAGGGTCAGCCCCAGTACGGCGCCCCGCAGGGTCAGCCCCAGTACGGCGCCCCGCAGGGCCAGCCCCAGTACGGCGCCCCGCAAGGTCAGCCCCAGTACGGCGCCCCGCAGGGCCAGCAGTACGGTCAGCCCGGACAGAGTGCTGGCCAGCAGTTCAACGCCGCTACTCAGCAGCTCGGCGCTGCCGCCAATTCGGCGTTCAATCAATTCCAGAGAGCAGTCGCCAACGAAAGCGGTAAGGTGAGCGGACGTTCCGTTCGCGCGACCTACTCGCTCATCGGTATCGCGGCGTCGGCGGTGCTGATCTTCTTCTCGATGCTCCTGCCTTACCTCAGTAGCTCCTATGGCAGCGTGTCGATGTTCGGCTGGATGGGCGGCTATTCGGCATTCCACCTCATCATGCTGATGGCTGTCGTCGGCCTGGGGGTCGCTTACTGGTTCACGAACCAGAAGTGGGCGTACCTCTCGGCGGGCATCGGCGCGCTTGTGATGGCGTTGCTTGGTGTTGTCCAGTTCATTCGCGCGGCTACTGATCACTACCTTAACGCGGGCTTCGGCGCCTACATGCTGGCGTTGTTCTCCATCGCGCTCGGCGTTGCGGGCGGCTTCCTGCTCATGGAACTGAAGTCCGGCGCGGTCGCGCCGATCAACAATCCGAATGCCTTTGGCGGCGCGTTCGCCGGCGTTCAGATGGGCCAGCAGCAGGGCCAGTACGGTCAGCCCCAGCAAGGTCAGTACGGTCAGCCTCGGTATGGTCAGCCCCAGCAGGGTCAGTACGGTCAGCCCCAGCAGGGTCAGTACGGTCAGCCCCAGCAGGGTCAGTACGGTCAGCCCCAGCAGGGCCAGTACGGCCAGCCCCAGCAGGGCGGTCAACCCTTGAACAACCCTTTCGGTCCTCAAGCGTGATGCGCTGAGAGCCTGAGGGCATGAAGGAGGGGTTCGCGGATGAAACCGCGAGTCCCTCCTTCTCTTGTGTTTTACTCGTCGTCGTCGTCTGTGGCGTCGACGCCGGCGACACCATCAAGGTCCGCGAGAGTAGTGACAAGCATTGAGCGCGAAAGGTCCTGCCGCGTCGATGCAGTGAACCTGGCGGTGGACGAGTGACGAGCGGAATCGGTGCGTGTAGAGACGCCGGATACCGACCATCCGAGAGCGCTCACCTGCGTGAGGAGCGTGGATAAAACCCCATGTCCCGGCGTGTAATGGACGCTGAGCGTGACCTTGTGGCCGTGGGTGCGCATGAGAATGAACTGAACAAGCGGGGTCAGTAAAGCAATGACGATGAAGTGCAAGGCGGTGCCTGCAATGGCGAGCAACCACAGGCCCGCACCGCACGCCATGCCGATTGCAGCGGTTTCCCAGATCGTTGCGGCCGTCGTCAGGCCGCGAATGGCGCCGTGGCGGGTCAGGATGATGCCGGCTCCGAGGAAGCCGATGCCGGAGACGATCTGGGAGGCGACGCGCGAGGGGTCGTAGCGGGTGATGCCGTCCATCAGGATGTCGGAGAAGCCGTACTTGGAGATCAGCATCATGAGGCACGCGGTCATGCCGACAATGGCCTGGGTGCGGATGCCCGCGCTCTTGCCACGAATCTGACGCTCGAGGCCGATGGCAGCCGACAGAACGAGAGCGAGCAGCATCCAGCCGATGCTGACGAGTGAGTGCGTCATAAGTGTCCTCCTTCGTTGTCGCGGTGAGGGTTACAGTGTAGCGACCGTGCGCGGTGCGGGCGCAGACCATGTGCGAGGCCGTGAAGTGTTCCGCTCATCTCGCCCGGATGCGGGTGCGCCGGATAAGGAACATTAGGGAGCGAAGAAACGACAAGCGATACCGGCGCTTCAACGTCGTACGTTGCGCAAAAAGTGTTGAGATTCCGCGGTGATGTGAGCGCCCGTCTGCAGCTGACATGCGTGACCCATCCACGGCCTCGTAAAGATCAAGGAAAGAACGTTCCAACCATGACATAAGATTTTGGGACTACTATTGGGGGGAACAATCGACAGATGAGGAACCGCTTCATGGACACCCCCACTCCCGATGACATTGCTAACGACGTCCGTCAGCGCTCCAACACACAGCTCAAGCGTGGCTTGGCGTCGCGCCACATGCAGATGATTGCTATCGGTGGTGCGATCGGCACTGGCCTGTTCTTGGCTTCCGGTGCGACGGTCGCGAACGCCGGCCCGGGCGGCGCCCTCCTCGCTTACGCGGCGATCGGCCTCATGGTGCTGCTCCTCATGCAGTCCCTGGGCGAGATGAGCGCCCACCAACCGGTCGCTGGCTCCTTCCAGACTTTTGCCACGAAGTTCATCTCCCCGTCGTTCGGATTCGCCATGGGGTGGAACTACTGGTTTAACTGGGCGGTGACGGTGGCCGCGGACCTGGTGGCGTCCGGTCTGGTGATGGCTTACTGGTTCCCGTCCGTGCCCTCGTGGATTTGGGCCGTCGTGTTCCTGGTGATTGTCGTCGGCCTCAACGCCCTGTCGGCGCGCGTCTATGGTGAGGCCGAGTTCTGGTTGGCCGCCATTAAGGTCGTCATCGTCGTCGTCTTTGTGGTCTCCGGGATCTTCATGATCGCGGGCGTCATGGGGACGAACTCCCCGGGCCTGTCGAATTGGACAACCGGCGATGCTCCCTTCCATAACGGTTTTGTCGGGGTGATCGCTGTCTTCATGATCGCGGGCTTCTCATTCCAGGGGACCGAGCTGGTCGGCGTGGCCGCTGGCGAGTCGGAGAATCCGCGCCGGGACGTGCCGCGCTCGATCCGCACGGTGTTTTGGCGCATCATGTTCTTCTACATTGGCGCGATCGCGGTGATCGGAACGCTGCTGCCCTACACGGATCCGAGCCTGCTCAGCGCCGCCGACGACAGCGCGAACAACGTGGCGCAGTCTCCCTTCACTCTCGTGTTCGCGCGTATGGGGATCGGCGCGGCGGCGGCCGTCATGAACGCCGTCATCCTCACGTCGATCCTATCGGCGGGGAACTCGGGCCTGTACGCGGCCTCGCGAATGTTGCACTCGATGGCACTCAAGGGACAGGCGCCCGCCATCTTCGCGCGTGTCACGAAGGGCGGAGTGCCCGGTTATGCGATGGCGGTGACGACGGTGACGGCGGCGTTGGGCTTCCTCACGCAGCTGGTCTTTAACGATGCCTATATTTGGTTGGTCAATATTGTTGGCATTTCGGGCATCATCATGTGGCTTGGGATCGCGGTCAGTCATCTTCGATTCCGTCGCGCGTACTGGCTTCAGGGTTACCGCTTAGAAGATTTGCCGTACCGGTCACCGTTCTACCCGGTGGGTCCGATCATCGCGTTCATCATGTGCCTGGTGGTTATGGCAGGGCAGAACTACGAGGCGGTAATTCACGGCCAGGTCTGGGAGGTCGCGTCCTCTTACATTGGGTTGCCTCTCTTCGGAGTCGTGTGGTGGGGATACCACCTGGTGTGCAAGGACCGCCTGGTGTCTTTCGATGAAATGGATGTCGCCCCTGTCGAGATTGAGCCGGTTTCTGGCCGCTGAGTGGTCGCGGGAGGGCGTCGTTCCTCGCCTGCGCCAGCGGATCGGGAATCGACGAGGCCGGGGTGGCCTGCCGCTCGCATGGCGGGCGCCGCTTGTCACCAGTTCGTAACGACCGGCGTGGCGAAGAGCGCCCCCGCGTCGCTTTCATAGGATGGTCGCATGATGAACACGCGACGTTTCCTTGCCGTGACCGCACTGTCCGCCCTCGTCCTGGGCGTCGGCGCCTGCTCCCCGAAGGGCGGCCAGCCTGAGTCGGGGGCGACGTCCTCGCCTGCGACGCCGGGTGCTTCGGCTTCCTCTAGCGCGGTGCCTACGCAGAGCGGGGAGGCCGGGCAGAGCGGTGAGGCGGCCCAGAGTACGTCCACTGATAGGGGGAATCAGGCGCCCGACGTGGACGTGAGCGATAACGAGGCGCGCTGTGATTTGACGAACCTGCAGCCCGTCGTCTCTAGCAATCAGCAGATCGGTACGACCACGTACGTGGAGCTGACGTTCACGAACGAGGGGACTCCGTGCTGGATTAGTGGCTTCCCGCAGGTGTCCTTCGCTTCTGGTGGTGCCACGGTGTCGGAGGCAGTGCGTGACGGTGAGGATCCCGGCAATGTGTACACGATCCCTCAGGGTGGGCAAGTCGGAGTGACGCTCACAGCGGAGTCTGTGGATGGCGTCGACGGTTGTACAGCCGAAAATACCGACCGAGTTGACATCGCGGACGCGAATGGCGGCGGGTCGACCAGTCTCCTCCTCTCCTTGGGAGTGTGTCAGAACATCGCGTCCGTCGCGGTTGGCCCCTACGAGCCGCGTTCCTGACGGGATCGAGAACAACATCCATGACGCGGTGAGTGCCCGGACGGATGGACCGTCCGGGCACTCACTCTCTCTATTCGTTGATCGTGGCGTCGGTGCCTGCGCGATTACTCGACCTCGAGGGGCCCCTCGATGTGGCGGGTTTCTATGTCGAGGCTATCGCGAATGTACTCGAAGCTGGAGTCGTCAATGTTGCCGGCGCGGCGCTGCTCGAAAGCTGCGTTGCGCAGGAAGGACAAGCAGGCGAGGCGTAGGCGCAGCTCGTCGGGAGCGTAGGCTCTGTATTCCTTAAAATCGCCGCTCATCATCAGGTTGTGCATGCGCTGGAGGTAGTCTGCGCGCACGCGCTCGATCGTGTCTGCGTCTGTGACGTCCACGCTGCTGGCGAGCGAATCGATCTCTTCGATAAGGTCGCGCACAGTGGCGCCCACAACCTGTGTTTCCCCGGCCTCGGCCCGCGCATTCATCTCGAGGAAGGGCGTGGGAGCCTGGGCGGCCCAGCGCACCACGACAGGCAGTGCGATGCCCTGGATGATGAGGGACAGGAGGGTCACGCCGGCGACGACCAGCACGATGATGTCTCGTTCCTCGTAGGTGCTCTCCCCGAAGGTCAAAGGGATGGAGACGGCCATGGCGAGGGAGATGGCGCCGCGGAAGCCCGCGACCGTCGTGACGAGGCGGCTACGGAAGTTCGTGCGTCGCTCGCGCTGCTGCGGGCGACGATCGAGTGCACGGATCGCGAAAATGATCGAGTGGTGCCCGACGAAGCGGGCAAGGACCATCGCGACATAGATCGCGGGGATGAGAATGAGAGCGCGGGTGAGCGTTGCCTGCGGAATGCCGGAAATGATGCCCGGCAGGGAGACGCCCACCATGAGAAAGAGGATGGTGTTGAGCAGGAAGGTCGTGACGGTCCAGAAGGGGCGGCCGAAGGCACGCAGGTGCACCATGTGGGTGCCGACACCGCGCCATGAGGAGACGACGCCAGCAGTGACGACGGCGAGAACGCCGGAGCCGTGGAGTTCCTCCGCGGCGAAGTATGCGACGAAAGGCGAGACGATCGTGCACAGGACAGCCAGGAGGGGGTCGTTGTCGATGCGGATGATGCGGGGCAGGAGCGTCGTGAAGGTCAGGCCCCAGAGCAGGCCCGCGCCCGCGCCTGCGCCGATGGACAGCGCGAACTGGGTGATCACGTTCGATGTCGTGACGCTCTGACCGTTGTCCGCGATGCTGAGGGCGATCGCGAAGATCGCCAGGGCGGTTCCGTCGTTGAGGAGGGATTCGGATTGGAGGATCGTGCGGCCTGCGGGAGCGATGCCCTTGCCGAGAGACGCGACCGCCGTCGCGTCGGTGGGCCCCAGGCAGGCTCCGATCAGCAGGGCGGCTCCAGAGAGACCGAGGGCGACGCCGACACCCGCGATAATGCCCGCGGTGATAATGACGAGGACCGTGGCGGACAGGATGATGCCGCGCAGTGCTCGCTTCATGCGCACGAGCGAGACCGACAGGGATTCCCAGTACAGGAGGAAGGGGAGGAAGATCGTCAGGACGATCGTGGGGGAGAGGGAGGCCTCGGCCGTGCCCGGGATGAATGAAGCGCCCACACCGGCTGCGATGAGGAGTACCGGGCCGATCAGGTTGAATCTGTTGGTCAGGAGGATGCAGCACACGGCGGCGATTCCGAGGACGATGATTGCTTCGACGGTCATGGTTCCCCTTTCGGGTGGGATTCTCCTCTAACGGTACGGAGGTACTGCGCGCGTGTCTGTACAGGTGGGGTTGCTTGCGGCACATGCGGGAACAGGTGGGTCGGCTGATAACAGCGACGCGAATAGGCGATTGGGTACTTTGGGCCAGCTGGAAGGGGCCATGCGCGCACGGCGCTATACTGAGGAGCGCTCATTCGTGCGTGAGGGCGCTCCCTTGTTCAAGGGAACGCGCGTGAGCCTCGCGCAGTGGGCGACACGTCAACCACGTTCATAAGGAGACACTCATGGGTTGGAGTTCAACACGACAAGCATTCCAGTATGCTGTCCCATACGAGCAGCTGTTCCAGGCGGCGATGGCAGCCGTTCCGATGGTCAAGAAGGCGACCCTGACGGGCGCCGACATGAACTCCCGTTTCGTCACTTTCGAGACGCCCCTCACCTTCACCTCATACGGTGAGCGCATCGTTGTCGGCTTCGTCCCGAGCGAACAGGGCGTCGTCGTCGAGGTCACCTGCACGACGAAGGGCATGCCGAACCTCATGCAGAACGGTCGCAACCGCAAGATCATCGCCCAGTTCGTTGACTCCCTGTCGAACCTCGTCCAGAGCAGGGGGGTCGAGATAACCGTCAGCTAACGCCTGGTTTCGCGCATACTGGTCCCCGGCCTCGTGAATGGACGAGGTCGGGGACCTTGTTTGCAGGAACGGAAAACAATCCGAGTCTCTTGCAGAAAGTATGACCAGCTGTTAAGTTAGGTGAGCTATGTCTCTCACGTGAAGGAGTGCTGAAGAATGAGCGATGCTGATCGCTATCGTGGGCCTGGGGGAATGATCATCCCTCCCTACGTCTACCTACCCATTCAGACGCGTGACACGAGCGCAGGGACCATGATCCAGTTCTACCACCTGTCCGACGGTCGTACTGCTCTGCTGGTTTATACCGCACTGGACCGCTTGTACGATCGGCTGGGTGAGGAACAGGCGTGGGCTGTGTATCCCGTTGAACGCCTGTCCGACTTTGAGTCCGCTATGCCGTACGACGTCATCTATTTCGATGCTGCCGTTGATGATTCAAATGTCATGGCGGGCGTGGACGGTGCATTGTGACGCGGGGTAATTTTCGTGTTGATGAACAAGCTCTGCGTGAGATCATCCGACGCTATTCACAGGTCGAAGGGGAATTCGTGGGACTCACTGAGATTGATGTGTCTTCTATCGATGCGGGGGACGCAACCGAAAAAATTAGTGAACTGGCGCTCACAATGACGTGCGGACGTGATTCCATTATATGGATCAGTCAACAAGCTGCGGACATCACTAGCGACTTCATGGACGAGGCCAACGGGAATGATATGAATTGCGCATCTCGTTTCCGTGCATTGCAGAAGAGGTTTGCGACATGGTGAATCAAGAGACCGAGAGTCCCACCTATATTGATACCAAATTGGTGGAAGACCGAGCATCGGTGGATTCGTGCGCGGATGCCTTGGAGAAACTCGCTTCGGCGATGTATGCCGCTTATGATTGGGACGACTATGCGTATCAGGCGAGTGTTGGCGCATGGGAAGGGGAAACGGGCCAGGCCTACAACGACTTTGGGTATCGTTTCCGCGATCTGGCTTTCGAGTTTCAGCGGTTTTGTCGTAAAAGTGCCGAGGGCGTGCGCAGTTATGCGAATCAGCTTCGCTGGAGTGAGCAGGAGATGAGCCGTATTCGCGGCGAGGCTCGACGAGCGGGTCTCACCGTCGTAGATTGGTATATCATTCACCCTGACTTTCAGATCGCGCAGCCGGGCTTGCCTCCGACGGTGGAACGTACCCCGTGCGTGGGCTCCGCGCAAGACCAGAATAGTGATCTTGCGCGGCAGAAACAGTTAAGCGACCACTATGCGTCATGCAGTGCTGATGCGAACAAAGCGCGTAGTAAAATCGCCAAAGCGGTCGTTGACTATATTGATCCGTGGTGTTCAGACGCAGAGTCCTCCAATTACCTCGATAGATTCTGTGAATTGATGATTAATGCTGCCGAACAAGTCAGTACCGACTATACGATGGACACGCTGATTCAGTATGCCGATTATAAGATTGATGGTCCGGTTGCAAGCAAACGCGCAAAAGCCCTCGAAGCGGTCCGCGAGAAAGTGAGGGAGCGCTCCGGAAATCCTGCAGTGAGAGCAGGAGCGCAAGAGGCGTCCGAGGAGGCGGTTGAAAAGGCCGCGTCCAAGAGCAAAATCGGGCAGGAAGCAGAAGCGGCGAGTGGTGTCGCCAAAGTCGCAAAGAGGGGAGTGCGCCTGCTCGGAAAAGGGATCGGTGCGCTGTGGAGTTTTGGAGAAGCGTACACCAGCGACACCCCGGTCAAGACCGCAGCAGAGGGGCTTATCGCCTCAGCGGTCGCTGCTTCGTTCGCCGCTCCCCTGGTTGTCTCCGTATCTGGGATCGCGGCTGCTGCCGCACCGGTCGTCGCGGGGTCGCTGGTTGCGTGGGGAGTGTCTGCTACCTACGAAGAACTCGTGCCGCTCGACGTGCAACAGCGAATTGAGGAAGGCGCTAAGGATATGTTATCGACCCATTGGTCCGACGGTTGGAAGAAGTGGACGGGCGGCTGATCGGACGCATGCTATCGGGGCGTGAAGGCCTCGCGGCGTCGCGGCCTTCGTTGTATTTGGCCACTTGGCGTGGCTTGCATGGCGATCGTGGCCCGTGATGTCTTCACTGTGATTGTTGAGTGATCCGCATTGCCCTTGCCCCATGGAGACGCATCGTCATGGCTGATACCGTCACCCTGTTGGGCAAGAGGGACGTGCGCTGCACGGTTTTACTGGAGACTATGCGACCTGGCATCGAGGATCGTGTACGCACCGCGTTCTCGGTTCAGGTGGGGCGGGCGTTGCACACCCGATCGTGTTCGTGCACCTGCGTCCCATGCCCTCCCAAGTCAAGGGCTTGCTCGCATACTGTCAGCGGCATCCCGAGGCGTGTGGCCGAATGCGCTCTTCATCCGTGGTCGATGATGCTCCTACGGCTTCGCTGGTCTCTTGCCCGCAGGAAGGACACCGAGTTCACTAACCCAGCCCCGGCCTCGTCCATTCACGAGATCAGGAAACTGTATGTGATGCGCATCTCGTAAGTGGGTGCTTCATGATGCTTTGATGGTTATTCGGTAGTTGTATGCTGTCGCACATAATCCGTCCGTCAGCGTCGAACGAGGGTTGAGTGTTATGGCTCGAGGCTACAGGGCAATCGTCGAACTGAACAGTCGGGAAGGAGCGCTGCAAACCGCAGACCGCCTCTTCCACGAGTGGGTGAACAAGAAGTACCCGCCCGGGGGCTCGCGCGCGGGCGTGGAATGCGACGCTGAGGGGATCTACCGTTTCGGAGAGCTCACCTCCAAATGGGACGAGACAGCAGACGTCGTCGCGACCAAGCTGTCAGAAGCGTCAGAGGATAGACACTACGAGCGCCAACTCCTGGAGATGGTCGAGCGCAGAGGCGGCGGCGACCAGTGGACCACGCGCGTCTACGCGTTGCACGCGACCAAGGAATCGCGCTATCGGGACGTTCTCTGGGTGGAGGTTACCCCTCCGCGCGAGGGCGAATGGGACGCGAAGCCACCCGCGCTGGTCCGCGACCTCATCACCGAGGGCCACTGCCACGACCGCGGCATGCCGCTGTCGGACTCCCCCCAATCCGTCGCCGACGAGGAACAGGTGGAGCAGTTGATCGGCTGGATTCGTGATGAGCGTCGGCGCGCATCCGTCGTCGTGGCCGCCCCGCTCACGGACGGGAGCGACTTAGGCTCCCTCGAGGCGGAATGCCGTTGGAAAGACATCCTGCGTTCCCTGACGAAGAACTCCCTGGGCTGCGCGTCCTACTTTCTGCTCACGCCCGAGGCCTACCGCCAGTTCCATGCCAGGATCGGACAGGGGTGCGCCATGCCCAAGGGAAGCCTGCGAACCTACCTTCCCGGCTTTCGAGCAGACGAACCAACCGACAGGCTCCGCCACAGGGTGCTGACCGCGGGCACGCTGCTCCGTGGTTATGACGAGAAAAACAAGCAGTTCCGTCCTGAACTGTCGGCGATCATCGCGCGAACGCCCTGCGAGTACCTATGGGAAAACGGCCTCGACAAGGAGCTTCGTCGGGCCCAGGCGCCCTTGGATAAGAAACGCCTGTCGGTGCCGACGTTCCACCCGCTGCGCGAGAGCGAGCGGACGGTGGAACTGCTCGACGAGAAGGTGCGCCAGCGGGTCGCCGAGTCTTTCTCCGCAGCCGCCAGCGACGCGGGGGGACCGGTCGAGGACGCGCGCGTGCCTGCCCGCGAGGAGCAAGAGGAAGCCCCTCTTCGGACCAGCGCCCGCGAGGTGGACGTCAGGCCTGCGACGTCCGAACCTGCCCCGCAGCGCGGCCAGTCCCAGCACTTGGCATGGTACGAGCCGCTGCGCCGCCTGATTCGCCGCTTCCTGCCCGCGTTCAACCCGCGCTCGCACACCGAGCTGGAAAGCGGTGTCGCCGCGCTGGAGAGCGGCCTGGACGCCATGAACGACGCGCACGCACAGCTTGCGCACAAGCGAGACGCGCTCGCGGATGAGCTACGTGTCGCGGAGGAACTGCTGGAGGAAGCTTCTCATCAGAGCCGGGAGATCGAGGAGCTCAAGGAAGAGAAGAAAGCGATTGCAGAACAGCTGCTTGCGAGCCAGCAAGAGAGGGAGAGGCTGAGTAAGAGAAACCGGTCCCTCGAATGGAAGCTGAGACACCCCGACGCGAGTGACCAAGGGATGGCACCCGATGATTCGTGGCTGGCTGATTCACCCAAGAGCATGTCAGAACTCTTCGATCGGATGACTCAGGGCGGCTATGAGATGGTCACGCGCTACGTCGAATTCAGTGCCCCCGACAAGATGATGGACGACATCCTCGCGCTTGATGACTTGGCGGAAAGCCACTACGCGGCTGAGTTTTGGAACTACATTCTCGTGCTGCGCGACTACATGCGTGCGCGTGAGACGGGCGATTTTACCGCCGGGGATGTCGAGGAATACTTGCTGGCGCAGCCGGATGGGTATTTCACGTGCGGACTCAAGAGGCACAAGCGCAACGAAGGCCACAGCGTGAAGACAACGCGCAAGATGCGGCTTGAACGCATGCTGCCGGTTCCTAGCGATGTGGACAGCCGCGGCTATATTGAAATGTGGACGCACTTTGCCCCGACGCATCGCAACCAAAGAGCTCCGCGAATGTACTACTACGCGGATACGAAAAAAACGAACAAGGTCTACATCGGCTACATCGGACGTCACCCGACCAACACGAAGACCAACTGAGTTCTCCCGACACGGCCCAGGCCTCGTGAAGGGATTGACGAGGCCTGGGACGGGTTCTCATCCCGCCTGACGGCAGGGGAGGGACAGCTCAGAGGGCGGAGACGAAGTCCGCGAGGCGAGCCGCATGCTCGCGTGAACGCGCCACCATGTCGGTGCGAGCCGCCTCATCCGTGCGATTCGCATACGACACCCCGAACAGCGGCAGGTTCCCCGCGAACTCCAGGCCCGTCAGTGCGCTCGTCGCTTTGACCGGGGCCAAGAAACGGTCAATGCCTCCCGGCTGAGCGCAATAGTAGGATTCCGGTGCGCCCGTCGTCAGTGATACCACCAGCTTCTTGGCTTTCAGAGCTGTACCCGTGGACCCGTGGCTGAAACCGCGCACGAACACGTCCTCCACCCACTTCTGTAGCAGCGACGGCCAGCCGTACCACCACAGTGGATACTGCAATACGATGACGTCGGCACCGCGAAGCTTCGCTTGCTCCGCCTCAACATCAATCACATAGTCGGGGTACAACTCGTCAAGGACGTCGATTTTAGCCTCGGGGAGAAGCACCGCTAACTCCTCCAGGATTGTCTTATTCGCCACCGAATCCTGGCCGAGACGCGGGTGACCCGACACGATCAGAACATTGGACATCTTGTTTCCTTTCGTCGATGGGAGGAGTCTACGCCTGCCAAACCAACGCAAACAGGGCGCGGAAACGCATTTCGCGCGTAGTGAATCCCCACCCCGGAAGGCCCACCAGCGCGGTACTACAGTGAAGGCATGCCTGACACCGACTCCCAGCGCATCACCGTCAGCCGTGTTCTCCTCGTCATCGCGACGGGCGTGGGCGCCGGATTCCTCTCCGGACTCTTCGGGGTGGGCGGCGGCCTCGTCATCGTGCCAGCCCTCATGGCCGTCCTGGGCATGGATCAGCGCCGCGCCTCGGCCACCTCCCTTGCCGCCATCATCGTGACGGCCGCCGTCGGGTCGGGCACCTATGCCCTGCACGGCGAGGTCTCCTGGGCGGGCGCCGCTCTCCTCGCCCTCGGCGCGCTCGTCGGCTCCCAAATCGGCGTGTGGCTCCTGCGCCGCCTCCCCGCGCCCGCCCTGCCGTGGATCCTCATCGGCTTCACTCTCTTCGTCATCGTCTCCCAATACCTGCACGTCCCCACGCGCGAGGGGGCCGTCTTGCTCACCCCGGCCTCGTGCGTTCTGCTGATCCTGGTCGGCCTGTGCGCTGGCATCCTCTCCGGCCTGGTCGGCGTGGGCGGCGGATCCTTCATCGTGCCCGGCATGGAACTCGCCGTCGGCGCGGGAGACCTGATCGCGCGCGGCACCTCCCTCCTCGTCATGATCCCCACCGGCATCGCGGGCACCGTCACCTACCTGCGCCACCGCATGGTCGACCTGCGTGTCGGCCTCATCGTCGGCGCCTCCGCGGCGGCCACTGCCCCCGTCGGGCGCCTCGTGGCCACGCTCGTCTCCCCGAGCGTCGGCGCGATCCTCTTCAACATCTTCCTGCTCTCCATCATCGCCTCGACGATCCTGAAGATGCGGCGGAAAGCGCGCGCCCAGAGGTAGGGACGAGGTCCGGTTCGTTATTCGCGCGCGCTCGCCAGGGTCTCGGCGATGTCGCCGCGAATGACGAGCGAACGATCCGAGATCTCTGCGGGAGCCACAGCATCCAGCGCAACGCACGCGTAGGTCGCCTCCGGATTGTCGAACACGCGCCGCCAGAACGGAAACTTGATGATGCTCGGCGTATTCATACCGACGCCCAACTCAAGGTGAAGCACGCGGCCGCTCGACGTGCGCTCCAAGAAGTCCTGATAACGACCGGCAGCCGCCATCCATCCATCATCCTGAACGAAACGGTTGTCAACGCGCAGGTTCGTCGTCATCTCCTCCCCGCACCTCGGGCAGCGGGGGACCAGCTCCGACGGGATACGCATGCCCTCCTGACTGGCCACCGCTTCACGCACCCACGACTCGTTGTCGTACGTCGCGTCGTGGCAGGGCGCCGAACATTGCAGCAGCCCGTAATCGCCCTGCGTGTAGAACAAGCGCTCCTTGTCGAAGCCGGAATCTTGGAAACGGTGATCGACGTTCGTGGTGATCACGAAGTAGTCGCGACCGCGCACGAGGTCCAGCAGGTCCGCGTACACCTGCCCTGGGCCGGCCTCGTAGCGCAGCAGGGAAATCATGCGGCTCCAAAACGCCCAGCGTTCCTCCGACGTGGGGAAGGGATAGAAGCCGCCCGAGTAGGCGTCCGTGATGCCGCGCTCGGCGCGAAAATCCGCGAAACGTTCATCGAAAACCGGGCCAGAGTGATTGTCGCCGTCGGCGGCGGACAGGCCGGCACCCGCACCGATGAGGATCACGTCAGCGCTGTCGATAGCCTCGCGCAGGGTGGTGGGTCGGCTCATGGTGTCTCCTCAATCGTTGATGGGATCAGAGTCCGAGAAGGGCGCGGTACAGGGCCTCGTCGTGGTCGCCGAAGACGTCGACAATGACGCGCAGCTCGGACGCGCCCGGGGTGCCAGAGTCAAGGAAATCGGTGACGGTTGACACCGCGATACGGGCCGCCTCCTCCTGCGGGAAGCCGAAGACACCCGTGGAAATGCAGCAGAACGCCACCGTGTTGAGCCCATGTGCTGCCGCCTCCTCCAGGCATCGCCGGTACGAGCGGGTCAGGGCCTCCCGGTGCTCGTCAGTGAGCTCTCCGCTCACGATGGGGCCGACCGTGTGGATGACGAAGCGCGAGGGCAGGTGGAAACCGGGGGTGAGGACGGCTTCGCCCGTCGGGAATCCCGAGGAGCCGTCGCCGCGTGCGCGCTCAGCCATGACCTCGGCGCATGCCTGCCGCAGTTCGAGCCCAGCTGCGCTGTGGATCGCGTTGTCGATACAGGTGTGCCCGGGCGTCCGGCATCCGAGCAACGCTGAGTTTGCCGCGTTGACGATCGCGTCGACCTCCAGGCGCGTAATGTCACCGCGCCACAGCGCCATTCTCGGATGAACCGGCGAGGCCGTGGCATTCTCCCAGGTCGCGGTTCCTGTCCGCTCACGCTCGGCGTCGAGGACAATCGCCTCGGCCTCCGGGTAGCCATCAGGCAGGGGAGCGGGGCCGCGGATGTTCATGAGGGCGCGCAGATAGGCGCGCTCCTGCGACGTGTCCGAGGGGGGAATCTCGTATCCCATATCTGTAGCCAGGATGTGCAGGGCTGTGTGGACGGCCTCGTTGTAGGTGGTGAGTGTGTGCGTCATGGTCCCCTCCGATTGTTTACATGACACGTAACTGCGTGATCTGGAGGTTTATTTCATCTTGGTCCCTCTTGCCCCCGCGCATCCCCTCTGCCCTTCCCAAGATTCTCGCACGTAATTTCATTGGGTCAGTTTTAGAGTGCTACCTTTTTCCTTGAACTGCCAACGATGGACATTCAAAACTTGAAGGATAAGTTGGGGAATTACGTGCGACATTGTTGGGGAACCGTGTAGGTGGCGTCGGTCGGTGGCGTAGGTCGGTGACGGTGGCGCCGGCGGGGAGTGGACGGGGCTCGAATGTGCAAGCGGCCCCGGCCTCGTGCAGATGAAACCGGCCCCGGCCTCATGCGAGACCGGGGCCGAAACGTCAGCGCGCCTGAAGCGGATCACTCGTCGGCGGCGCTGGGGTGCGTCATGTCGGCGGGAACCACCCACGCGTCGAACTCCTCAGCGGTCAGGAAGCCCAGCTCGAGGGCAGACTCGCGCAGCGACAGGCCCTTGTGATGCGCGTTCTTCGCGATCTTGGAGGCCTTGTCGTAGCCGATGTGGCGATTCAGGGCCGTCACCTGCATGAGGTTGATGTTCAGGTTGTGCTTGATCTTCTCGTAGTTCGGCTCGATGCCGTACGCGCAGTGCGTATCGAAGGACACGCAGACGTCGCCCAGCAGGCGGATGGACTCCAGGACGTTCCACGCCATGACGGGCTTGAAGACGTTGAGCTGGAAGTTGCCCTGCGAGCCGGCGAAGCCGACCGTCGCGTCGTTGCCGAAGACCTGGGTGGCGACCATGGTCATGGCCTCGCACTGGGTCGGGTTGACCTTGCCCGGCATGATGGACGAACCCGGCTCGTTCTCGGGGATGATCAGCTCACCGATGCCGTTACGCGGGCCGGACGCGTACCAGCGCACGTCGTTCGCGATCTTCATGAGGGCGTCGGCCAGGACGCGCAGCGCGCCCGAAACCAGCACCAGCGCGTCGTGCGCGCCCAGGGCGGCGAACAGGTTGCTGGCCTGCTTGAACTCGATGCCCGTCTCCTCGGAGATCTTCTTCGCGGTGAGCTCGCCGAACTTCGGGTGAGCGTTCAGGCCGGTGCCCACGGCGGTGCCACCGATGGCCAGCTCGCGCGCACGCGTGTCCGCGTACTCGATGCCGTCGAGGGCGAAGTCGATCTGAGCAACCCAGCCGGAGATGACCTGGCCCAGGCGGATCGGGGTCGCGTCCTGCAGGTGAGTGCGGCCCACCATGATGACGTCGTCGAACTCCTTGGCCTTCTTGTCCAGGGTGTCGCGCAGCTGGCGCACGCGCGGGTACATGTCGTGCAGCTCGGAGACAACCGCGATGTGCATGGCGGTGGGGAAGGTGTCGTTCGAGGACTGGCCGCGGTTCACGTGGTCGTTGGGGTGCACGGGGGACTTGGTACCCATGGTGCCGCCCGCGAGTTCGATCGCGCGGTTGGAAATGACCTCGTTAGCGTTCATGTTCGACTGCGTGCCTGAGCCGGTCTGGAAGACGACCAGAGGGAAGTTGTCGTCGAGCTTGCCGGAGATGACTTCGTCGCCGGCCTGCGCGATGTAGCCGGCGATGTCGGCGGGCAGCTCGCCCAGCTCGGCGTTGGCCAGGGCCGCGGACTTCTTCAGGATGCCAAGGGCACGCACCATCGGGCGGCCCCACACGAAGGTGTTGCGTCCAATGTCGAAGTTGTGCAGCGAACGCTCGGTCTGAGCGCCCCAATAGCGGTTCGCGGGGACCTCAACGGCTCCCATCGAGTCGGTTTCGGTGCGGGTTTCTTGTGCCACAGGTGGCTCCTTCGCGTAGGGCTTACGTACCTCCCTAGGATAGCGCCGAGCGCGCTGTGAGGCGTGGGGCACTCGTCCTAGTCTCGCGCACGGGACGAGATGTCCAGCTTGCGTAGGAGCAACCACGCGCACGAACACGACAGTGTAACGAGGGACAGTGCGAGGAGGAAGGGTGACAGGGGCATCCAGCCGTACAGGGCGGTGGCGCTCACGGGGGCCACGATCCACGTGATCGCGCCGGTCGCGTTGATGACGCCGGCGATGCCGCCCTGCTCGCGCGCGCTCACTGCCAGGGACGCGCCCGCCGAGTAGCCGGGGGAGGCCATGCCCGAGGCGACGCCCATCGCAAACGTCGAGACTGCCAGCGCCCACAGCGACGGCGCGATCGTCAGGCATGCGAGAGCCACGAGGGCGAGCGTCATGCCCGCGCGCAACAGGGCGCGAGGCCCCCACCCCAGGCGTGGCACGACGATCAGCTGCATGAGCATGGCTCCGGCGGCGTTGGCCAGCAGCATGAGGGCGGTGACGGAAACGGCGGGCGCGGGCTCGAGCCCGCCGCGGTCCTGCACGAGAAAGCCCATCGTGATCTGAACGACGCCATTGGCGAAGTAGATGCCGAACACCGAGGCGATCCACGGCGCGATGCGCCGGTCGGTCCATCGCACGCGCGGGGGCAGCTCGCCGGTGGCCTTCGCCCCGCTCGCGTTATCGTTCGCCGATTCCGTCGACGAGGCCGGGGCCGCCTCTTCGGGTTCCGTGTCCTCACCGGTCAGGCGGGCTAGGCGCCGCCTTGTGCGGGTGGACGCTCCGTCGCCGGGCAGCCAGATGAGGGCGATGCCCAGCGCGACGAGGACGAAGAGCGGGGTCGCGTGCACGGGCCCGAAAATCCACCACGCGCCCAGCGCCGACGAGACGAGGGAACCCACCATGACGGACAGGCTGATCGCGCCGGAGAACGCGGACGTGCCGCGCACGCGCGAAGCCTCGTCCGGGGTGACCTCGGCGACGAGTGCTTGGCCGGTCGGAGGGATTGCCGCGACGGCCGCGCCGAAGAAGGGGCCGCGCGCCGCCATGATGGCACCCGCAGCCAGGAAAGCGCCGATGGAGCCGGCCGCTCGCGCCCACACGGCCGCCGAAAAGAGCGTGCCCGCCGTGAGCGCTAAGAAAAGAGCCAGCAGGATGACGCGCCTGCGCCCCCAGGCGATGGAGCGGCGCCCCCAGAACTGGCTCAGCGCCGTCACCGAGGCCGCCGCCAGCGACACGGCGGCGCCCACGATCCACTCGGGCAGGTTCAGGGCACGTGACAGGGGAGCGATCGACACGTTGAGCATGTTCTGCGCCGTGTACGTAAACAGCGCGATCGCCACGAGCGCGCGCAGCGTCGGATTCGTCAGCAAAGGTGATGAGGGCACAATGCATCCTACGACGAAGGCCCCGCGCGATGCGCGGGGCCTTGCCGGACAGAGGCCACAGCGGGGGAGCGCTCAGCGCTGCACCCAGGTACTCACCCTCCAGCGGGCGTCGCCCGAGCGTTCACGCCACTCGCTATCGGAGCGCGACTCGTCCCGGCGCCACAGCGACGGATCCAACGGCGGCGCGTACACGAACGACGAACCTTCCGGCGCGCTCGCGGCCACGTCCAACTCCAGGTCGGTCACCACGGCCTCGTCCAGGAGCGGGAGAGTCTGCGCATAGAGCTGAGCCCCGCCCGTGATCCAGATGTAGGGGGCACCCGTGGAGGCGGTCTCCTCTCGCGCGACCTCAAGCGCCTCCTCAACGGAGGAGACGACGGTCGCTCCCGGCGCCTCGTAGCCGCCCGAGCGGGTGATCACGATGTTCGTGCGGCCCGGCAACGCCTTGCCAAGGGCCTCCCACGAGCGCCGACCCATGATGATCGGGCAGCCCATCGTGGAGTCCTTGAAGTGGCGGAAATCCGCCGGGACGTGCCACGACATGGCCGTGCCCGACCCGAGAATCCCGTTGCTATCCTGCGCCCAGATCGCCGCGACCTTCGTCATACGGCGACCGGTGCCTTGATCGTGGGGTGATGCTGGTAGTCCGTCACCGAAATGTCATCGAAGGAGTACTCGAACATCGAGGGAGCCTTTGTCAGCTCCAGGTGCGGGAACGGGTACGGCTCACGGCTCAGCTGCTCGGTCACCTGCTCCGTGTGGTTGGAGTAGATGTGGCAGTCCCCGCCCGTCCAAATGAAATCGCCGACCTCAAGGCCCGCCTGCTGGGCGAACATGTGGGTGAGCAGCGAGTAGGACGCGATGTTGAAGGGAACCCCCAGGAACATGTCAGCGCTGCGCTGGTAGAGCTGCAGCGACAGGCGGCCGTCGGCCACGTACAGCTGGAAGAACGCGTGGCAGGGCTCAAGCGCCATCTCGGGCAGGTCACCGACGTTCCACGCGGAGACCACCATGCGACGCGAATCTGGGTTCGTCTTCAGCGTCTCAAGGACCTGGGAAATCTGGTCGATACGGCGCCCGTCCCCGGCGTTCCACGAACGCCACTGGACGCCGTACACCGGGCCCAGCTCGCCGTCCTCGTCCGCCCACTCGTTCCAGATACGGATCCCATTGTCCTGGAGCCAGGACACGTTCGACGACCCCGACAGGAACCAGAGCAGCTCGCCCACCACCGACTTGAGGTGCACGCGCTTCGTCGTGATCAGCGGGAAGCCCAGGGACAAGTCGTAGCGCAGCTGCGCCCCGAAGATCGAACGCGTGCCCGTGCCGGTGCGATCCCCCTTCGGGGTGCCCTCGGCCATGATGCGCGCGAGCAGATCCTCGTACTGACGGTCGATCCCGGCCATGTCAGTCGATCCTCTCGTTCGTCCACGCGTGCGAGGCCGGCAGCGCCTGATCAACGACCGAGTGCGCGATCGTGCAATTGCGATCAATGGCGGCGTTGGCGCGGCGCTCAAGGTCCGCGATCTCCTCGTCGGACAGGGCCGACATGTCCTGGACCAGCTCGACGTCCACGTGCGTGAAACGGTCGTGTTCCTGGTCGTAGTCCGCGGACACGCCGACGAACTGCTCGAAATCGTCGCCCAGGCGGGCCGCCATGCGCGCGTCCGAGCTCATCGCCTTACAGCCCGCGATCGCGAGCTTGAGCAGGTCACCGGGGGAGAAACGGCCCGGGCCGTGCCCGACCAGAATCTCGGCGCCATCCTGGTTGCGGGCGACGTACTGACGCACGCCCGTACGCTGCATAAACAGGGACTTCGGGGTATCACTCATGGGACCATTGTCGCGCCAAAAGACCCCGCCCGCCCAGCATTCGTGCCGCGCGGGCGGGGTTCCTCGCAGAGCGTAGAGAGCCCTCAGCGGTGCTCCTCCAGCCACGAGGCGGCAAGCTCGCGTTCGCGCTCGATCACACGCCCGGCGCGTGCCACCGCCTCCTTCTCGATGCGCCCGCCCAGCAGCGGGATACGCACCGACACATCGCCCGTCACGTCGCGCTCGGCCCCCTGACCCGAGGGGGACAGGACGGAGACGGCCCGGAACGAAACCGGCGCGCCCTCCACGGTCACCGTCGAGCGAGACCGCGCCACTGCCTCCTCCCTGCTCCACTCCTCCACGAAGGTTACGCGCAGGTCGCCCTTGACAAAGCGCGACGCGGCCGGGGGGATGAGCTCGGGGCGAACCGTGCCCGAGAACGTGATGCGCTCGCCCTCCACGACCGTCGACGAGGAGCCTTCCACCACGAAGGAACCGAAACGACGCTCCTGGTAGCCCGAGCTCAGGAACATGGCGACGACCTCGTCGACCGTGCCCGGGTAGGTAACAGACTGGCTAAATTCCAAGGTTTTCCCTCTCTCGATGTCGTCGCCCAAGCGTGGCCCGGCGCTCATTTACAAAGGCGGGTCAGCTTTGTGTCCCCGCTCCCACTAGAGTAGAGCCATGCGTAGCCTCATGCAGTTAGCGGAAGAAGCATCATCGACCCCGCTGTCTGAACAAGACACCGATTGGCTGCACCTGCTCCGAGCCGACTGGCAGGTGCTCGCCGACCTCGCGGCCGCCGACCTGGTCCTGTGGTTGCCCACAGACGACGGCAGGTTCATCGCCGCCGCCCACTGCCGCCCCGCAACCTCCTCCACCGTCCACGTCGACGACATCATCGGTCTGCACCTGCCCGCCGCCCGCGAAGTCGACCTGCACCGCGCCATCCAGACAGGGAAGGTCGTGCGCTCAACCGCCGCACGCTGGGCGGGCACCTACTCAATGATGGAAACCTGCGTGCCCGTGTGCCACGACGGTCGTATTATTGCCGTCGTCACCCGCGAGGAAAACCTGTCCAGCCCGCGCCTATCCCTCGGATTCGAAGGGTGGACCACAGCCGCCGCAGACACGCTGTGTCAGATGATCGCCAATGGCGACTACCCCTACGACTCTACCCCGCAGGTCACATCCCACGGCGTGCCCCGCGTCCTCGACGGCGCACTTCTTATCGACGCCGACGGTCGTGTCCAGCAGGTCACCCCCAACGCCGTGTCCTGTCTGCGTCGCCTCGGCATCCGCTACGACGTCAAAGGCAAAGTCCTGGCCCAAGAAATCACCGACGTCATCGGCGAGGGAACTTTCATCGAAGAATCAATGGCCGTCGTCGTGATGGGCCGTGCCTCGTGGCGCGTCGAAATTGCCGCGCGCGCGTCGACCATTTCCCTGCGCGCGCTTCCCCTGGTTAACGGGCGCAAGCGGCTCGGTGCCGTCATCCTCCTGCGCGATGTCTCCGAGGTCCATCGCCACGAGCAGGAACTCATGACGAAGGATGCAACGATCCGCGAGATTCACCACCGCGTCAAGAACAACCTTCAGACCGTCTCCGCATTGTTGCGTCTACAGTCTCGACGCTCGTGCGAAGACGCCGTCAAGGTCGCCCTCGCTGAGGCAGAACGCCGCGTTCAAGCCATTGCGACTGTGCACGCCGCCCTGTCCCAAAACGTTGATGAATCCGTCGACTTCGACGAGGTTGCCCGCACGATTGTGCGCATGGCGGGGGCAATCGCCTCCACCGATCATGGTGTCGAGGTGGTTACGACCGGCCAGTTCGGGACAATTTCCGCCGACCAGGCGCAGGCGCTGGCAACGGTCCTCAACGAGCTGGTAGCGAACTCCGTCGAGCACGGCTTGGCTGACCGCGATGGCCGTATCGAAGTGAGTGCTCGGCGCGAAGGCCTGTCGATGACGGTGACCGTTGCGGACGATGGCCTCGGCTTCGCGCCGGGCACACCCATGACTGGCCTGGGCACGCAGATCGTCCAACAGATGGTGCGCGGCGAACTGAGGGGGTCCATCGAGTGGACTCCTCGCGAGGGTGGCGGCACTCTCGTGACACTGATGATCAACCTCGATCCCGCCTGAGCGGCGAGCGGGTGCGCTGCACCTCATGACGTGCCCGGGCCGGGGATCCGTGTCGGATCCCCGGCCTCGGTCGTGTGTCGTTGAGGCGTTTAGCAGCCGGCGCGGCGCGCTCGTGCGGCGCGGCGTTTGAGGGAGCGGCGTTCTTCCTCGCTCATGCCGCCCCAGACGCCTGAGTCCTGGTTATTGTCGATGGCCCACTGCAGGCAGATACCTTTCACGATGCATTCGCGGCACACGGCTTTGGCTTGGGCGACCTGACTGATGGCAGGCCCCGTGTTCCCGATCGGGAAGAAGAGTTCGGGGTCGACTGTCAAGCATGCTGCCTTGCTGCGCCAATCCATATGTGTTCTCCTTGGGTAACCGTGCGCTATGGGATTTCGATTCTTCGACTGTCAGTGTCCGATGGTCATGTTTGTCGCGCAAGGTGGAGGAGAGAGTGATGCGGAGATGTCACTATGTGCCTGGTCACGGTGAGCGAAAAAAATGGGACTTAGGTTGTAACTGACCCTATGGTCAGTTGAATAGTTGTTAGGGTACCACCCTCGCAGACAAGCCCGCATGAGGGACTCCAGCGGCGTGCCACAATCGACAATGGGTATGTGTGACTCGAGCGTATAAGCGCCCGAATGACATTGTCGGACGGATTCAATGCAAGCACGCGAAGCCCGTCCCAGCGTGTAATACGAGTCCATGCGGCCTCGGGTATGACATCGACGATCGTGGGGGGATTCCACCCGAGAGCATCGTGCAGATCGGTCAGGACCTGCACACCAGAGTCCGAGCCAATGACGATCCAAGGTTTGTCACAGAGCCATTGTGAGGGAGCGTATTCAGGCCCTATCAGAGCAGGCATGGATGAATTACTGACCAATGATGCAAGTTCTTTGGCAGAGGGAATGCGCCACGCGCGCGCCCCAGACAGCGAACGCGCGCTTTGACGGGGCTGCAGGGGCGTCATCTCCATCGGGATGCATGCGAGAACGGTCGGCTCACCCGGGCGCACGAGGAGAGCCTGTCCGGACGCAAGGGAACGAAGGTCGCTCGGGGACAGGCCCGCGTGTAGGGCCTCGTTCGCCTCCCTGGCGCGCACAAGCCGCATGGAGAACGCTCCCATCGCTGAGGTTGAGGAGGTAAATCGTCCGGCGTACGCGGCGACGATGACGATTCCGGCGCGCCTGGCCCTACCCAGAAGCGAGGCCCACAGCTCTTCGGCCTGGGGAATCGACAGTCCTTCGGCCAGATTGGATCGTAGGGCCGAGACGTCGGTGATAGCAAGGACCGCAGGACCGTTTTCGCACACGCCTTGAAGCAGATCGATTGCCCCGACGTCAGATGCGGACAAGAGGGAGGATGCTCCGACAGCATCCTCCTCTGCGATGACGTGGAGGGGAACGTCGATCGCCCCGGCGATCCTTGTGGCAATTGCCAGGACCCACCGGGCAGCGAGGGACCCCTCGTGTGCGCTGGTCTGAATCTGGATACTGCCGCCATCCCACACAAGAGCCGAGTGAGACTCGATCCCTTCGACGAGGCCGAGCGCCAGGGCACACGGACCGTTCATCCCGCAGTCGTGCGATGAGGCGGCGGCGTGGTGGGTAAGAGCGGTGTCTACGCTCACCCCCGCAAAGGCCTCGTCAATGTCCTCCCATGAGAGAGTGTCAGGAAGGGCGG
This sequence comes from Actinomyces bouchesdurhonensis, assembly GCF_963540955.1. Classification (NCBI taxonomy): domain Bacteria; kingdom Bacillati; phylum Actinomycetota; class Actinomycetes; order Actinomycetales; family Actinomycetaceae; genus Actinomyces; species Actinomyces bouchesdurhonensis. The sequence goes on along the minus strand of NZ_CAUTSL010000018.1, from coordinate 9,768 downwards.
GCGCCCACAGAGGGGCCGAGCAGGCCCTCGGCCACCGCTTGCCGCATCCATCCACGACCCTGGCGACGTCAGCCATATACGTGAGCTGCAGTGTGCCTACACCCGCCAGCACCGCGCGCCCGGGCACACGCGGCAGAGCAGAGGCGCGGCAGTCCCCCAGGATGTCCGTGGAGTCGGCGGCGCTCACACACCGCAAGGCCAAGCGAATGTCCATGTTGGCGCGCATACTCGCGTTGATTGCCCCCGAGGGACGCTGCGTCGCGGCAATCAGGTGGAGGCCGAGGCTGCGTCCCTGGGCCGCCAAGCGCAGCAGAACGTCCATTGACGAAGGATGCGTGTCAGCCAGGACCCGGAATTCGTCGATTGCGACGATGAGACGCGGAGGAGGCGCAGCGACGGTGTCGGGGGCGGTATCGTGGGCTCTTTCCCACGACGCGAGGTCGGGTAGCCCCATGTCGGCGAGAGTTGCCTCACGGCTCCGCAGGACCGATGCGATCCCGTCCAGTGCTCGTGCCGTGGCCCCCGCGTCAAGATCAGTGAGCAGCGCCTGCGTGTGGGGCAGATCTGCCAGCCGCGCGAACGTGGAGCCGCCCTTGTAGTCGATGAGGATGAAACGCACGCGCTCAGGCGAATAGCAGTGGGCGATCGAGGCGAGCCAGCCCAGCAGCGCCTCCGACTTACCTGATCCCGTACACCCGGCGACGAGGGCGTGCGGTCCGTCCGAGACGAGGTCCAGGGCGACGGGTCCGGACTGCGCGTGTCCGATAACGACGCTGAGACTGCCAACGGTGCCGACAGATGCGTGAGGATCCCAATCGACGCGCTTCGGCAGGCAGTCTTGATTCGTTGTGCGCGTCACCGTCCACCACCACCGTGGTGAGACGGGCAGTTCATCGCTCACGCACACGCGCGCGCACCAGGAGGGTAGGTCGGCGATGTGGCTGGCGTAGCCGATGTGCAGCACGGCGATGGACTTCTCATTGGAGTTGCCGCGCGCGCATGAGGGGCAAGTTTCTCGGTCGGTGACGTGTATGTCCACGGCCTGCGCACCGAGCAGAACAGGAGATCGGTGATTCCACCAGACGCGTGCCCCGCCCATTTGTGCGGCCACTTGTCCCGCGCACCACAAGGCGCACTCGGCTCCGTGGCTGCCCGCGATGCCGAGCGAGGCGGCGTCGTCAGGTCGCGAGGACGATGAGGGAGCGACCAGTGCCACTCGTCGCCGAAGCCACGTTGCTCGTCCGGGCCACACGGCCACACTACGCTCGCGCGGGGGAACGCTTGCGGTGGGTAGTGAGGCGAGCACGAGAGCCAAAGCCGCCCCGTCCCATCCACGCTTACGCCTGTGTACACGCCTGAGCACTGCGAGGACGCAAACGCACGCGAGGACCCCAATGACACCCCCGAGAGTCCAGAGCACTCGAGGCGATACGGGCACCGAGCGGAGCCGCCACACCATCAGTGAGGCCATGACGAGGAACGAGACGAGGGGAGCACCGCGAAGGAAAGCGGCTCCCGGTGACGTGGCTCTGCCTCGTCGATCAACGCCAGGCCATGCCAGGGTCCACGGGCGCGAGCGGACCTCGAAGGTGTCCGCTCCGACACGAAGTCTCCTGCCGGGGGCGAGCCGATTCTTTCGGTGCAGACGCCGCCACAGGCCCAGGCGGGTACACACCTGGATCGGCGAGGCTCCGGTGGCGGTACGCAGGTGTGCTCTGCCAGCCCGGGTGGAAAACGTGGCGTGCTCGCGCGCGATGCTCGAGCACGCCAAAGGCACCTGCCCGGCGCGTCCCACTGTTCCGGGCGCGATGACGAGTCCGACGTCGGGTCCCTCCACGCACGCCAGGTGGAGGTCGGTGCGTAGGGCCGTGCGTGCCAGGCAGGCGGAATCGTTCATATCTCCACGATCTCGCTGCATTCACGCCTCTTCAAGCGCGAGCGCGCCCACTGTGGATAGGGCCGAGTGTGACGAGACCCCTGTGGATAACCGGTTTGCGCTCCCAACGGATGTGGATAACGCCACCTGGGGAGGTGGTTGCGCCCGAGCGGCGCCCGAGGGAGCCACACAATGCAAGAATGGACCTCATGGCTGACTCCACGTTCGAGATGACCCGCGACCGTTACAACGACCTCGTTGAGCGCATCAACGAGGCCCGAGCGGCCTACTACGACCGTGATTCGCCGACCCTCGCGGACGCAGACTATGACCGCATGTACCGCGAGGTCGAGGAAATCGAGGAGCGTTACCCGCAGCTGCGCGGCGCGGATTCGCCCACGATGAGCGTGGGCGGCAGCGTCGACACCGGCTTTACCGAGGTGCGCCACCTCGCCCAGATGATGTCGCTCGACGACGTGTTCTCCCTCGAGGAGCTCGCCGGGTGGGAGAATCGCATGGCCGAGGCCACCGGCATTGCCGACCTGGAGATGACGACCGAGGTGAAGGTCGACGGCCTGTCCATCAACCTTCTCTACGACAGCGGCCGCCTCGTGCGCGCCGCCACCCGAGGCGACGGCTACGTCGGCGAGGACGTCACCGCCAACGCCCGCACGATCGCGTCGATCCCGCAGGCCCTCACCGGCACCGTCCCCGCGCGCATCGAGGTGCGCGGCGAGGTCTACTTCCCGGTCGCCGACTTCGCCGCCTTCAACGAGGCCCGGGTCGAGGCAGGCGAAAAAACTTTCGTCAACGCGCGCAACGCCGCCGCGGGTTCCCTGCGCCAAAAAGACCCGGCCGAGACCGCCAAGCGCCCCCTCGCGATGGTCGCCCACGGCATCGGCTTCGTCGAGGCCGGGAAGGACTTCACCGAGCCGACCACCCAGATGGGCTGGTACGAGCAGCTGCGCGACTGGGGCCTGCCCGTCTCGCCCTACACCCGCGTGCTCACGGGCCGCGAGGTCATCGAGGAGCGGATCGCCGAGATCGGCGCGGACCGCCACGGCCTCGTCCACGAGATCGACGGCGTCGTCGTCAAGGTCAACGACCTGGCCCTCCAGCGCTCCCTCGGCTCGACCTCGCGCACGCCCCGGTGGGCCGCCGCCTACAAGTTCCCGCCCGAGGAAGTCCACACGCGCCTGCTCGACATCCGCGTCCAGGTGGGCCGCACCGGCCGCGTCACCCCCTACGGCGTCATGGACACCGTGCTGGTCGCCGGATCGAATGTCTCGCGCGCAACTCTGCACAACGCCCAGGAGGTCGCCCGCAAGGGAGTCCTGATCGGCGACCTCGTCGTCCTGCGCAAGGCCGGCGACGTCATCCCCGAGATCGTCGCGCCCGTCGAGGACGCGCGCAACGGCTCCGAGCGCCCCTTCGTCATGCCGGAGCAGTGCCCCTCCTGTGGGACCGCGCTCGTCCAGGAGAAGGAGGGCGACGTCGACCTGCGCTGCCCCAACAAGGGCGCGTGCCCCGCGCAGATCACCGAGCGCCTCGCCCACGTGGGCGCACGCTCCGCCCTGGACGTCGAGGGGCTCGGCGACGAGTCGGCGCTGGCGATGACCCAGCCCGAGAGCGACCGCGACGAGGTGGCCGCCGCCCTGGTCGCCGGCCACGCCGTCACGCTCGAGGACGGTACCGTCATCACCCTCGAGGGCGGCCGCGACCTGCCCCACGGCGAGCAGATCACCCGCGCCGAAGCTCTCCTGCCCGCCCCGCAGGCCCCCGCCCTGCGCACCGAGGCCGCCCTCTTCGACCTGCGAGCCGAGGATCTGCGCGACGTCATGGTGTGGAAGCCCGTCAAGAAAAAGGGCGAGGAAACCGGGGACTGGAAGCAGGTCCGCTACTTCTGGACGAAGGCCTACAAGCCCCGCAAGCTGCGCGGGCAGACCGTCTTCGAGCCGATTGAGCCCAGCGCCTCCAAGGGCACCGAGAAGATGCTCGCCGAGCTGGACAAGGCCAAGAGCCAGCCCCTCGCGCGCGTCCTCGTCGCCCTGTCCATCCGCCACGTCGGCCCCACGGCGGCCCGCGCGCTCGCGGACACCTTCCGCTCGATGGACGCCCTGCGCGCCGCCTCGGTCGAGGAGCTGTCCGCCGTCGAGGGCGTGGGCGAGGAAATCGGCCGCTCCCTGCGCGACTGGTTCACGGTCGACTGGCACCTGGAGGTGCTTCAGGCGTGGGCGCGCGCGGGCGTGCGCATGGCCGACGAGGCCCCCGAGGAGGCGTCGGACGTCCTCGCGGGTCTCACCATCGTCGTCTCGGGCGCGATGCCCGGATACGACCGCGAGGGCGCCAAGGAGGCGATCACCGCGCGCGGCGGTAAGGCGGCGGGCTCGGTCTCGAAGAAGACCTCGCTCGTGGTCGCAGGTCCCGGCGCGGGATCCAAGGCCACCAAGGCCGAGGCCCTGGGCGTCCCCGTGATCACCGAGCAGCAGTTCGCGGACCTCCTCGAGGGAGGCCTGGCGGCCGTCGGCCTGTGACGAGGCCGGGGCTGAGCGCGCTAGGAGGGGCGGAAAGACCGGTTAGACGAAAGGCTCGAAGGGACCCAGGAGGAGTTCGCCGAAACGGGTCAGCATCGAGCGCTTCTCCCACTCGTCGATCGTCAGGCGGCGGGCCGTCGTCAGGTCGTTGTTGAAAATCTCCTCCATGCGCGCGGCGAGCGGGCGCGAGAAGAACTGCAGGCACACCTCGTAGTTGCCGCGCATCGACAGGCGATCGATGTTCGCAGTGCCAATCGTCGACCAACGGCCATCCACCGTCATCGTCTTCGAGTGGACCATCGCGTGCTGGTACAGCCAGATCTCCACGCCCTCGCGCAGCAGCTCCCCGTAGTAGGGGCGCGCAACCCAGTCCGCCAGGATGTGATTGGAATACTCGGGTATCAGCACCTGGACGCGCACGCCACGGCGGGCGGCAGCGATCAGGGAGCCGAGGACCTCGCGGTCCGGGATGAAATACGCCGTCGTGATGAGCACGCGGTCGGTCGCCCGCTCGATCGCGTCGATGTACATGCCTCGGATCGGGTAGAGCAGGTTGTGGGGCAGATTGAACTGCGCAGTCACGTCCGCGCTCCACGCGCGCGCACCCTGATCAGGCAGCTCCGGGCAGGTTTTGGGGCGGAAGTGATTCCAGAAGTCCACGAAGCCGTTCTCTAGCTCCCACACGGCCCCGCCCGTGATGCGCACGTGGGTGTCGCGCCACTCGTTCGCGAACGGGTCGCCGATGTTGTAGCCGCCGACAAAGCCGACCTCGCCGTCGACCACGAGGATCTTGCGGTGATCCTGGCCCGTGCGGCGAATGTTCAGGGTGAACAGGCCCGAGCGCAGCGTCGGGAACTTGCGCACGTGCAGGTTCGGTATCGCGGGGAACTTGTAGAAGCGCGGATCCTGGTTGAGGACACCGAAGCCGTCCCACACGCAGAAGACCTCGACGCCGCGTTGCGCGGCGGCGATCAGCGCGTCCTTGAATCGCTGTCCCCAGCTATCCGAGCGCCAAATGAAGGTCTCGAAATAAATGTGATGCGTCGCCCCTTCGATGGCCTCCAGCATGTCCTCGTACAGGGAGTGTCCCTCCGTGTACGTGCGCGCCACGGTGTCGCCGATCTGCGTGTCGGCAGGAGGCAGGGTCGGGAAACCGTGCACGCCACCGGGGATACGGGCGGTGCGCATGCGGTCGATCGCGTGCACGGTCACGACTGCGGCCGCCTGGGCGGCGAGCAGCGCGATTCCCGCTTTTTTGACGATCGACCACGTCTGCCTGGTGAGTTGGCGTCGCTGTGAAAAGACCATACGGGTAGGATGCCACACATGTCACGCATTAGTACTGACGAGGTCGCCCGCGTCGCGGGCCTGGCCCATGTTGCATTGACCGACGAGGAGATCACGCGCTTCGCGGGTGAACTCGACGCGATCGCCGACGCCGTCTCCAAGGTGTCCGAGGTCGCCACCCCCGAAGTTCCCGCCACCTCCCACCCGATCCCGCTCACCAACGTGTGGCGCGAGGACGTGGTGGGGCAGACCGTGGACCGAGACGAGGTGCTCGCTCAGGCGCCCGCCGCCCAGGACGGCATGTTTCTGGTTCCGCAGATCCTAGGGGAGGACTGATGAACGAGCTGTTGAAGAAGAACGCGCTGGAGTTGGCGGACATGCTGGCTGTGGGCCAGATCACCTCCGTCGAGTTGACCCAGGCGTGCCTGGATCGTATCGACGCAATCGACGATCGCGTCAACGCCTTCATCACCGTCGACCGTGAGGGTGCCCTGGCGACCGCCGCCGACGTGGATGCGCGCCGCGCCGCGGGGGAGACGCTGCACCGTCTGGCGGGCGTGCCGATCGCCTTGAAGGACAACATCGTGACGCGCGGCCTGCGCACCACCTGCGCCTCGAAGATCCTGGGCGACTGGGAGCCTCCTTACGACGCGACCGTCACTACCAAGATCAAGGAAGCCGGGCTGCCGATTGTCGGCAAGACCAACATGGACGAGTTCGCCATGGGGTCGTCCACCGAGCACTCCGCCTTCGGTGCGACCAAGAACCCCTGGGACACCGAGCGCATTCCCGGCGGCTCCGGCGGTGGCTCCGCCGCGGCTGTCGCTGCCTACATGGTGCCCCTCGCGCTCGGTTCCGACACAGGCGGCTCGATCCGCCAGCCTGCGTTCGTGACCGGCACGGTCGGCGCCAAGCCCACCTACGGCGCGGTGTCGCGTTACGGCCTGGTGGCCATGGCCTCGTCCCTGGACCAGATCGGTCCCGTTACCCGCACGGTCGCCGACGCGGCTGCCTTAACCGAGCTGGTCGGCGGCTTCGATCCCCACGATTCGACCTCCCTGAATGAGCCGGTTCCTGCCCTGCGCGAGGCCGTTGAAAACGTGGCCGCGCAGGGTTCCATGAAGGGCCTGAAGGTCGGCGTCGTTAAGGAGCTGAGCGGCGAGGGCTACCAACAGGACGTTATCGAGGCCTTCAACGCCACCGTCGAGAAGCTGCGCGAGGCGGGTGCGCAGATCGTCGAGGTCTCCTGCCCGCACCTGGAGTACTCGCTCGGCGCCTACTACCTGATCATGCCTGCCGAGGTCTCCTCGAACCTGGCGCGCTTCGACGGCATGCGCTACGGCATCCGCGTCGAGCCCACCGAGGGCCCCGTGACCGCCGAGCGCGTCATGGCCGCCACCCGCGAGGCCGGCTTCGGCGACGAGGTCAAGCGCCGCATCATCCTGGGCACGCACGTCCTGTCGGCCGGCTACTACGACGCCTACTACGGCAGCGCCCAGAAGGTCCGCACGCTCATCCAGCGTGACTTCGACGCGGTCTTCGACCAGGTCGACGTCCTCGTGTCGCCCACGGCCCCCGAGACGGCCTTCAAGTTCGGTGAGAAGACCTCCGACCCGCTGGCCATGTACCTCTACGACGTCGCCACGATCCCCGCGAACCTGGCGGGCATCCCCGGCATGAACATCCCGAACGGCGTGTCCTCGCAGGGCCTGCCGATCGGCTTCCAGGTCCTGGCCCCCGCGCGCGGCGACCTGATCATGTACAAGGTGGCCTCCCTCGTGGAAGCCCTCAGCGACGACGTGGCGGGTCAGTGCCCCGCAGCTAACTGGGAGGAAAAGTGATGACTGAGCTCATGGATTACGACGAGGCGGCCCGCCGCTTCGACCCGGTTCTCGGCATTGAGGTGCACGTCGAGCTGGGCACCACGACCAAGATGTTCGACGCGGCCCCCAACGCGTTTGGTGGCGACCCGAACACCTTCGTGACCCCCGTGTCGCTGGGCCTGCCCGGCTCCCTGCCGGTCGTCAACCACAAGGCCGTCGAGTACGCCATCAAGATCGGCCTGGCCCTGAACTGCGAGATTGCGGAGTACTGCCGTTTCGCGCGTAAGAACTACTTCTACCCGGACCTGACGAAGGCCTTCCAGACCTCTCAGTCCGACGAGCCGATCGCGCACGACGGGTACGTCGACGTCGAGCTTGAGGACGGCACCATGTTCCGCGTGCAGATTGAGCGCGCGCACATGGAGGAGGACGCGGGCAAGAACACGCACATCGGTGGTGCGGACGGGCGCATCCAGGGCGCGGATCACTCGCTCGTGGATTACAACCGTGCGGGCGTGCCGCTCGTGGAGATCGTGACCCGTCCGATCGAGGGCGCCGGCGAGCGCGCGCCCGAGGTGGCCGCCGCCTACGTGCAGGCCCTGCGCGACATCTTCCGTGCCCTCGACGTGTCCGAGGCCCGCATGGAGCGCGGCAACGTGCGCGCCGACATCAACGTGTCGCTGCGCCCGACGCCCGACTCGCCACTGGGCACTCGCACCGAGACGAAGAACGTGAACTCCTTCCGCGGCATCGCCTCCGCCGTGCGCTACGAGATGCAGCGTCAGGCCCAGATCCTGTCCGAGGGCGGCACGATCCTGCAGGAGACCCGCCACTACCACGAGGAGGACGGCTCCACGTCGTCCGGCCGCGAGAAGTCGGATTCCGAGGACTACCGCTACTTCCCCGAGCCCGACCTGGTGCCGATCCGCCCGGATTCGGCGTGGGTCGAGGAGCTGCGCGCCTCGCTGCCCGAGCTGCCCGTCGCCAAGCGTCGCCGCCTGCGCACCGAGTGGGGGTATGCGGACATGGAGATGCGCGACGTCATCAACGCCGACGCCCTTGAGCTCATCGAGGCCACGGTCGCCGCGGGCTGCGATCCCGCCTCCGCCCGCAAGTGGTGGATGGGCGAGATCTCGCGCCGCGCCAAGGAACGCGAGGTTCCCCTCGACGAGGCCGGGGTTAGCCCCGCTCAGGTCGCTGAGCTCCAGGGTCTCATCGACGCGGGCCGCATCAACGACAAGCTGGCGCGCCAGGCCCTCGAGGGTGTCCTCGCGGGCGAAGGCGACCCGACGCAGGTCGTCGAAGCCCGAGGCCTCGAGGTCGTCTCCGACGACGGTGCCCTCACCGCGGCCGTCCAGGAGGCCCTGGACGCCCACCCCGACATCGTCGAGAAAATCAAGGGCGGCAAGGTCCAGGCGGCCGGCGCCCTCGTCGGAGCGGTCATGAAGGCCACCCGCGGGCAGGCAGACGCCGCCCGCGTGCGCGAGCTCATCATGGAGATGGTCGGAGCCTGAGGCATCCGCACTCCCGTTGGGGGGCCGGGATCGCATGCGATCCCGGCCCCCGTCGTATCCCGACCCCGCATTCGCGCCCCGCGCGCGGCCCCGATAGTCCGCCCCGGCCTCGTCCCTCACCGCGCGTTCGCGCTCCCTGCGCGGCCCCGATAGCCCGCCCCGGCCTCGTCCCTCACCGCGCCCACCTGTCCACGTTGTGGCCTTCCCCTACCGAAGCACCACCAACTGTCCCTAGGATGAACGACAGAGGACAGCCAGGCCGCCTGGCCGAGCGCCCAACGAAAGGACAGACATGCGCACTTCGCCGTCGTACACCGCCTCCTACCGCATCGAGGTGGACGAGAAGACCACCTCGATCGCGTCCATCGTCGACGTGGTCTCCGCAACCGGAGCGGAGATCAAGGGCCTGGACGTGGCCGACTCCGATCGCGGGCGCATCATCATCGACCTGACGTGCGACATGCGCGATTCCGAACACCGTCGCGAGGTCCGTGACGTCATCAACGCGCTGCCTGGCGTGGCCTCCGACTCGGTTGCCGACCAGACCTTCATGAGCCACATCGGCGGCAAGGTGGAAATCCACTCCAAGGTGCCCCTGCGTAACCGTGATGACCTCTCGCGCGCCTACACCCCCGGCGTTGCCCGCGTGTGCACCGCCATCCACGACATGCCCCAGAAAGCCCACCTGCTGACCATGAAGGCCAACACGGTCGCGGTCGTCTCCGACGGCACCG